>NZ_JBHYPS010000023.1:0-115852 GCF_042746075.1 Streptomyces sp. NPDC058758
CACGTCCTCGTCGACCGTGTCCACCACGAGCACGACGACCTCGGGCGCGGGGTCCGCCGTCTCGCTCCATTCCGTCACGTTGATCTCGGGCCGGGGCCGTAACTGGCTCGTCACCCCCGCCTGCGAGATCGGGTCCTGCGCGCGCAGGGCGACCGTGGTTCGTTTCGTGGTCGTCATGGTGTGAGCACGCTTTCGCGGATCACGTCTTCGCTGAGGTCCAGGGCTGCGTTCAGGCTGCGGTGCAGCGGAGAGGGCAGCGCTCCTGTCCGAAGGCCGCTCCTGGCGATGAGGACGCGGAAGTTCGTGAGCTGCGTGGGGGAGACCAGTTTGTGGAACAGCGGGTCGACCAGTGCTTCCCGTGCGGCGAAGCCGTCGTCCGCGTCCAGGATTCGGCAGTGGATCTGATCGGTGATGCGCTGGGCTGTTGCGGTGCTCGCGAGGGGGGCGAGGTTCAGCGCGGTCAGGCCGAGCCGCGTCTGGAAGACGACCGGTCCAGGCGCGACAAGGACGGCGAGCACCGCGTCCGTGAGTTCGTCCGGGTCGGTGCCAGCCCGGTGGCACAGGGCTGCGAGGCAGGCGGTCACAGCCTGTTCCCAGGGCTCGCCCGGCGCCGTTTCTGCGATGAGGCGAGCGGCCTGGTCGGTGCGGTCGCCGGCGAGCGCTGCGACGACGGCGACCTGCCGGCCGTCGAGCATGCGCTGCCCCACGCCCTTCCATTCGCGGAGGTGGGTGAGGGCTTCCTCCCAGCGGCCCGCGGTCGCGAGCGCGCGGGAGCCGTCGGCGAGGAGTACGCGCCACAGCCAGTCGCGTACCTCTGCGCGATCGGCTGCGGTGTGGGTCAGGTCGGCGGGCACGCGGACGGCGTCGAACTCGGTCTCGATGCCGTCGCTGACTGCGTGGAGGAGGCGCCGGAGCCGGTCGAGTGCGTCTTCGGGGGCGCCGGCCCGGATCTGGAGTCGGGCCAGGTTGACGACGGGTTCCAGGGCGCGGATCGCGCTGCCGGCCGGTAGGGGAGCGGCGCTCAGGTACATCGTGGCGTGCTGCTCGCACAGTTCGCGTGCGTGGTCGGGTTGGCCGAGGTCGGACGCGAGGAGCGCGGCCTGGTTGTAGACCGTCGAGGCGACGGAGGCGTCCATGGTGTCGCTCGCCGTCTGCGCGAGGGCCACCAGGTGCTCGACACGTTGGTGGAGGGGGACGCAGGCGGGCCGGGGGCGGGGGACGAGTGGGAAGCGGGTGGCGGTGTCAGGCAGTGCCGGCATGGGGCTGATTCCTCTGGGCGGTGGTGGGGTCGGGGCCGAAGACGACCGTCCTCGCGGCACAGGAGAGGGCCGCCTGGACTGCGTGGGGGAGCCCGGCACGGTTCCAGGCGAAGAGCACGTGGTGGGCGAGGACGTCCCGCAGGCCGCGGTGCAGGTGTCCGGTGGCCGCGAGGCGGCGCAGGTCGGTGCCGGCGTTGATGTAGCCCTGGGCCCAGTCGGCGAGGCGGGCGAGATCCGCGCCCGGCCGCAGCAGCTCCTCGGTGCCGACGGTGATCAGGCGGCGGACCGCGGCTTCGTGGCGGGTGGCGCTCGCCGCGTCCGGCAGGGGGCGGTGGGCGCTGACCCGGGCCCAGACATCGCCCTGCTCGTACCAGTCGAGTCCGGCCGAGCGCATCATCAGGCCGCACATCAGGAGGGACGTCTCGCTGCGGTGGCTGGTGTCGTGCTGGAGGTGGAGGGTCAGGCCGCGGCTGTCGTGGTGGAAGAGGCGGTGCGCACCGTCCATGGCCTGGGGGCCGCCGAAGGCGTGGGTCTCGGGCTCGTAGACGGCCCTCGTCCAGCCGGTGATGTGCCCCTGCGCGGTGAGGGCGTCCAGGGCCGCGGGGAGAGGGTCGCGGCCGGTGGTGGAGAGCTGGTAGCGGATACGCCAGCACGGGTGCTTGCGTATGAAGAACCAGGCGGCGATGGTTCCCTCTGCCACGGCGGCGCGAAGCTGCGGGGCGAGGTGCGTCAGCGCGGTGGGCTCGGCGGAGGCCCAGTCGGCGAAGGCCACGTTCGACTGGTGCCAGACGGGTTCGGGCATGGCGGCTCCCGGGGGTGTGGTCAGGCCAGGGCGAGGAAGGTGTCCCAGTGCGGGGCGGGGGCGTTGTCCGTGCCGACCGTGTGCAGGGCGAGCGCCGCGCCGGCGGTGCCGTCGAGGAGTTCGGGGGCGTGGCCGGGGGCGTCGAGCGCGGCGATCAGGCGGTCGGCGAGGTGCGGCAGTTCGGCGGCGATGGCCTGGTTGCCGGTGTCGGTGGCCATGCGCCACGAGGCGTGCAGCAGTCCGGCCATGCCGTGGCACAGGCCGATCTCGGGCAGCCTGTCGAGTTGGGCCTCATCGCGCAGGACCGCGAGGAGGGCGCTCTCCGCGGTCTGGACACGGCCGGGGTCGCGCAGGGCGAGGCCGGCGAGTTGCTGAGCGCGGGCGGTGCCGGCGGCGCCGTAGCACCATGAGGGCCGCGGGCGCAGTTCGGACGCGATGTGTCCGGCCGCGTTCTGGTCGGGGTCGATCAGACCCGGCCACCAGGGGCCGGAGCCGTTTTCCTGGCGCCACTGGTCGGTCCAGGCGCAGATGCGTTCGACCGCGCCGGTCAGGCCGGGAAGGTCCATGCCGTACAGCAGGGCCCGGGACAGGACGGCCAGCGGGGCGCTGATGCCGTGGGCCATGCCGAAGTTGCCGTGGCCGCCGGGGTAGTCGGGCTGGGGGTTGCCGGTGGTGCCGACGTTCATCCACCAGGGCGGGAGGCTGGCCGGATCCGGCAGGGGTTCGGTCAGGAGGACGAGGTACGCCATCACCTCCTCGGTGATCTCGGCGTCGCCGTACCGGCTCAGGTGGTAGGCGCCGAGCCCGCTCAGCCCGCGGATCAGGTCGAACTCCTCCATCGGCGGTCGCTCGCCGCGGGCGAGACGCTGGTGGGCCTGGGCGAGGCGGGCGCGGGTGACGTTGATGGTGGCCGCGTCCAGGCGCGACAGGATCCGCGGGTAGCGGCCGGTCGCGCTCTGCGCGCGGTGGAAGACGAACGCCAGGGCCGGGGCCCCGTAGTACGGGCCCGCGTTGGCGGCGGCGCTGACCTGGCCGCGGACGCTTTCGGTCAGCCAGCGGTGCGCGGTGTCCCAGTCTCCGTGCCCGGTCCGGGCCCGTTCGACGTGGAGCAGGGCGATGCCGGCGGCGCCTCCGGCGAGGGACTGGGGCCAGCCCCGCCAGCCGTCGGCCCGGCCGGCGAACCATGCGGTGGACGGGTCGGCCACGGCCCGGGCCAGTGTGTCGGCGGCGGCCAGTGCGGCGGGGACGCTGAGCGTCGTGGTCACGGGTTCCTCCATGCTCGGGCGGTCCAGCTGAGGGCGGCTGCTCTGGCCAGGTGCAGATGGCCGCGTTCCTCGTCCAGGCCGGGGCCGCACATCCGTACGTGATGCAGGTGCAGCAGGTCCGCCAGGACGTCCTGCGGTTGCGCCCCCGAGGCGTACAGCGCGCGGCGGTAGTCGGCGAGCGCGGCGCGGCGCTGCGCCCAGGCCGCGGCGATGTTCCCGCCGAGCGCGTCCGGTGTTCCGTGGGCCAGGTCGACGGCCTGCTGGTAGACGGCGCGGGGCGGGGCGGGTGCGTGAGCGCGCGTGTGCGCGATGAGCCATTCCATTCCCGCGCGGGTGGTGCCGAGCAGGCCGGTGGCGATGTCGGCCATGCTGGCGGCGGTCAGCGCGCGGGGGGCCGGCCCGGCAGGTGTCTGTGCGGCGAGTTGGGCGACCGCCGCGGCGGAGTCGGCGGCGAAGTACGCCTCCGCCTCGGTGATGGCGCCCGGCCCACCGAAGCGGGCCGTCTCCGGCAGGTGGGTGTCGACGGTGAGGTGCGTGATCAGACCGCGCTGCCGCAGCCGTTGCGCCCACTGGCCGGCCGTCTCCATGGCCCGGCCGACGGTGGCGGACGTACAGGTCAGGCGGAGGCGGAGGTGATCGGCGGGGTCGGGGTAGCGGATGAACCACCAGGGCGGTGAGCCGAGTTCTCGCAGGAGATCAGGCAGGTGCCGGATCAGGATGGAATCCTGCCGGGCGCGGTGGCCGTGCAGCTGGAGGTAGAGGCGGCCCCCGCAGCCGGGAAGCTGCCCGCGCTCGCGGTCTGCGACGTGGCCGCCCGTCACCGGGACGGGGGCGGCGCGCTGGTTTGCGGCGAGGGGGATGACGACCTCATGCGCACGGTCGCCGGTCCATCCCAGGTCCCCGGCGTGCGGCGCGGGGCGCAGGGACACGGTCCGGTGGCGGTCCAGGTGGGCGCGCAGGACGGCGCGGTGCGCGGGTTCGGCCAGGTCCAGGGGGAGCGTCTGGTCGGCCTCGCTCAGGTAGACCCGCGAGGGTAGACCGGCTTCCCGCGCCCAGCGTTGCAGGGCGGCGTCCCATTGCGGCCACGGGGTGCTGGGCTCGGGCAGCTCGGTGTCGGTGAGCCGCCAGCGGGCCGGGGACAGGATGGTGCGGCCGTAGCGCAGCGCGGGCAGGAACGGCAGCGCGGACGCGGCGGTGCCCCACTGGAAGCCGGCGCACGGCGCGGCGAGCGCGACGGGCGCTTCGGTCAGGAAGCGGGCCAGAGGGTGGGTGTGCCGGGTCAGGTCGACGGCGTTGAGGAGCAGCGTGTGCACGGGCCGACCGGAGGCGAGGTGGACCAGGTGCAGCTGTCGGGCATCGGCGGTCACCGCGAGGTCCGTGACGGGCAGGACCTCGGCATCGGGGGCGGCATGGTCGCCGACGGGGACGATGAGCTGCGCCGCGCGCGGGGCCCGGCCGACGTTCTGGCCCTGTACGGACAGCGGCGGGGAACTGATCTGCGCGAGGAGCGCGCCGCGGTGGAGAGCGGGCAGGGAGGCGTACGCCTCGCTCATACGGTGGCGGTCTGCCTCGGGCAGCAGGTGGAGAAACCGGCCGGTGGTCGTGCCGGCCGACCGCGCCACGCCGGTGACGTGCAGCGTGAACGCGCCCCGCTCCAGGGCGGGCAGGCTCGCGGCGTGGATCCGTACGGTCAGCTCGGTGCTCGGCTGCACCGGCCCTGCGGGGCCGCTGGTGGCCAGGGTGTCGATGGCTTCGTCGTCGAGCACGACTTCGCGGCGGCGCTGCATCGCGGCGCGGTAGGCCAGTTCGAGCAGGTAGGTGTCGCGGTCCGTCGGGGCGCCGGGCACCGGGTCGGGGGCGCCGCGGTAGCCGGCCGGGTACCCGAGCACGTCGACGGCGTCCAGGACCGGCACCGTGGCCCTCGGGCCGTACCAGTCGAGGAACCGGCGGTGCCAGTCGGACCAGCCGGAGAGCGCGGCCCGGGGAGCCAGCCGGGCCAGGACCAGCGCCGCGGCCTTCGCCTCGCGGGTCACCGCCTCGGGGACCGTCAGGTCCCAGTCCACCCGCAGATCCACCGCCGTACGCGCCATCTCGCCCAGGGCTGCCGCCTTCTGCGGGGCGCGGTTCTGCACGCGGGTGGCGATCTCGCCGGCCGGGTCGCATACGGTCATCGGCGGCCGCAGATCGGTGAGCAGAACGCGCTGCTCGACGAGGCCCGCGATCAACCGGTCCACCGCGTCCGCTGCCGCGCGGGGGAAGGCGGCGGACAGCTGCGCCGCAAGCTCGGCCCACCGGATCGGGGAACGGGCCCGGGCCAAGGCCGCGCGGACCGGGCTGGTCAACCGGATCTGGACGAGGTCCGCGCCGCCGCCCGGGCCGGTGGCCGGCCGGTGCTCGACCACCACGTACCCGTCCCGCTCGACCGCCAGCACGGAGGTGACCACCAGCAGGTGGGGCCGTACCTCCGGGTCCTGCTCGAACCGCGACACCACGTCGTTCACGGTGTGCGCGTCGGGTCTGGCGACGGCGTGGTGGGCACTGCCCACGGTCAGCTCGGGCGACGGACCTAAGCGGGCGGCGGCCACGCCGGCGAACCGCCCGAAGGGCGTGGCCCGTCCGCTCGCGCGCAGCAGGTAGCGCAGCACGGCCAGCACGGCGCGGCGTACGTCTGCCTCCGCGAGCCGGTGGCCGTCGAGGATCCTGCCCACCCGGGCGCCGAGGTCCGGGCTGGCCGTCGTGACCGTCGCGGCGAAGCTGTCGCTCCAGACTTCGCACAGCCAGGCCCGCCAGCCCTCCGGGCCCGCGTCGGGGCTGGTGAGATCAGGCCAGGACATCTCGCGGCCGGGGTCTTCCCAAGCGGCGGCCCGGACTACCGCCGCGTCGACACTGTCGTACACACGCCCTCCTGTGGCCGAACGGTGCCCGGCCGCGCCTTTGGGGACGCGGCCGGGCACCGCGGTGAACGCGGGATGTGCCGTCACGGCCTCAGGAAAGGCCGCGACGGCGGGTGGCGGTAGCCGCTACGGGCAGCTGACGCACGCCGACGCGCACGTCGAGTTGCACCCGTCGCCCGTCAGCTGGATGAGCTGGTCCGCGGCGACGCCGTCCTCGACGATCGTCACGTCCAGGTCGAAGCTGGTGTCCCCGTCGGTCTGCGGCGCGACCGTCTTGTCCATCTGAATCGTCATCGGTCCTCCTGTTGGGTGGATGGTGCGATGTACCGGGGCCGATCGGCCCCGGAGTCTCAGGCCCAGGTCACGGTCACGTAGCCGTGGCGCTTGCGCGCCGTGCCCGGGGGCAGCGGGGACGGCGCGGGACCCGGCACGTACCGGATCGTCGCGGCGCCCCGCCGCTGGTGGTCCGCCGCCCAGCGGCGCAGCAGCTCCGCGTACTGCTCGGCGAGCTCCTCGGCCTGCGGTCCGTGGGCGACGACTCCGCTCTCGAACCCGGCCGTCCCGGTGTCCGGGTTGGCGCGACGGGTGCGGTAGGCGAAGCTGTCCTCGCTGACCAGGGCGGCGACGCCCAGCCGGGCGGAGGGCTCCACGAGGCCGCTGTCGATCACGTCCTTGCTCGCGTGCAGCCGGGCCGGGAACGGCAGGTTCAGGGTCATGAACCACTCCAGCTCGTCCGGCAGGTCGTAGGCCGCGCCGGACCACTTCTCCAGCCGGTCGCCCGCCAGGGCACGGTCCAGGGCCTTCGCGTCGAGCGGGGTCTCCTCGTGGTCGGACTGGAGGGCCACGCCGTCGCGGAGCATGATCTTGCGGTCCGGGGCGGCGCCCTCGCCCTGCAACGGCACGAAGCTGCTCAGCCGGTACGACAGGCTGACCAGACCGTCGCCGTCACGCTCGAAGGCGGTCGACCGGGTCGTCCCGCACACCGTCAGCGGGGTGACGAGTCGGCCCTTCTCCGACAGGGCCTCGACCCACGACGGGGGGATGTCCCACGTGGCGACCGTGACGATGATCCTGTCGAACGTTCCCAGGCCGGCGACCCCGGTCTCGGCGTCGGCCACGACCGACTTGACCCGCTCGTACCCGGTCTCGTCCAGGTGCTTCCGGGCCCGCGCGATGACGTCGGCGTCGATGTCGAGAGTGGTGACCTCTCCGTTGCCCGCGAGTTCCTGGATGAGCGCGGCGTTGTAGCCCCCCGAGCCGATCTCCAGCACCCGCATGCCGGGCTCGACGCCGGCCTGCTCCAGCATCACCGCCTGGAGGTGCGCCGCGGAGATGACGCTCATGTCGAGCCCGTGCTCGTTCTTCTTCACCGGCAGGATGCCGTGCAGGTCGTAGGCCGTCTCCAGCGGCGCCTCGGGCGCGAACAGGTGGCGGGGCACGGCGGTGAACGCCGCCTCGACGGCCGTGGAGGTGATCGCGTCCTGCTCGCGCAGGGCGCGCACCATGCTGGCGCGCAGCGCCTCGGGGGTGGTCTTCTCGGGCTGGGTCATCCGTTCACCTGTTCCGTGTGGTGGTGGGGTTCTGTGAAGCTGCCGGGGGCTTGCGCGGTCGGGCAGCTCGGCGGGTTCGCGAGTAACTCCCCGTCTGAACGTGTCAGAAACGGGGTGATCTCCTCACGGGTTCGACGTGCGCGGCGGGCCGAAGGGCGGCAGTTCGTCCTCGGGCGCCTCGTCGTTGACGTCGGGCTCGTCGTCGCAGTCGAGCTCGGACATCCTGCTCTCCTTCGGTAGTGCGGTGCGGGTGCAGAGTCACAGCAGGCCGTGCGGCCCGGCGCGGGGCTGATCGCGGGAAGACGACCGCCACGATCACGGGGGAGGCCCCGCGCCGGGGGCTTGGGCCTGTCCGACGGCTGCGGCCGGATGCCATCCGAGCCGCCGGACAGGGGTCTAGGGGAGGGCGGCGCCGGCGGCGACCAGGGCGACGTTCGCCAGCTCGCGCACCAGGCCGCGGGCAACGACGAACGGCAGGTCGGCGGAGCCGTACAGGACCAGGGCGTCGGGGTCGGGTTCCGCGTTGCTGCCGGGGCGGGGGTGGAGGGTGCCGCGGACGCCGACCAGCTCCGCCTCCCGCACGCGAAGCTCGACCCAGCCCTCTCGGAGCCGCGGGCAGCGCAACTTCGCCTCGCTCGCGCAGGCCTCACACATGGGAGGGGTCACGGTGCGCACGCCTTCCCAGACGGTGTCCTCGGCGTGGTCGAGGACGGGCAGCACCCACAGCATGCCGAGCTCGTTGCGGTCGGCGTCCTGCTTGCACCCCGCGCACAGCAGCGACTCCATCGCGATCAGCTGACGCTCCGGATGCAGCTCCGCGGCGTACACGGGCTTCCCGGAGGGGAGGCCCGTCCACGCCTCCCACAGGGCGCCTTCCGGGTCGCGGTTGAGCGCGTCCCACACCGGGTCGGTGCACGAGACACCGTCCCGGGTGATCGTGAGGTCCATGGGGAGGGCTCTCTCCCCTTCCATGGGCACCACGTACGGCGCCTGCTTCATGTGCACGGTTTTCCCCTGATTCGGTTGAAGCCGGTGGTGAAGCCCGCGGTGTCGGAGCCGAATCCGCTCCGACACCGCGGAGATGGACCGCGCCCGCCCGTGTCTGGGGGGACTGCGGCGGGCGCGGGGTCTAGTGGGGGGTCCCGAATCGTGCGGCGAAGTCCGCGTGGGGCGCCGGCTCGGGCTGGTGCTCGTCCAGCGCCTGCCGGAGCGGTCCGACCGGTACGAGCCGGTCCTTCGTCTCCGGGCGGAGCCAGTACGGGCCCGGGGGAGCAGTCCGGTGGAGGGCCGGGAGCGTGATCTTGTACGGAGCGCCGAGGCACACAGCGTGGGAGTGCGGCGCCCACCGTTCGGCGGACCCTGGCGGCACCAGCCAGTACACCAACCCGTTCTCGGGGTCCTCGATCACGGGGCCGCAGCCGTTCTGAATCTGGTCCATCAGGTCGGCGACGGCCCGGGAGGCGGGGCCGGCGGCGGTGATGACGGCGTCGAAGAGGCCTCCGCCGAGGGGCACCCGGGTGCTCTGGCCGCCGTTGAGGTCGAGCAGGGCACGGATGACGCTCGCGAGGTCCGCCATGTCGGGAGCCGGCTTTCGGACGGAGGCGGCGCTCTCCCGGACCAGGTGCTCCATCAGCTTGGAGGTGTCGTCGAACTCCAGCGGCTCCGTCACCGGGGCGCTCACAGCTCCGCCCGCCCCGGCTGCATGGCAGTGGAGAGGCTGCACCAGGTCGTCGTGCGGTCCCTGCTGACTCCCCAGGAGTCCGCCAGGGCGTCGACGAGGACGAGCCCGCGGCCGTGCTCGGAGAGGAGACCGGTGGGGCGCGGGAGCGGACCCTGGGGAGTGCCGTCGTTGACCTCGATCATGAGGAGATCGCCCTGGCGGTAGACACGGACACCCACCGTCGGAGCGTCCGCATGCAGGAACGCGTTGGTGACCAGCTCGGTGAGCAGCAGGTCCGCGGTCTCCACCAGGTGGGAGAGCTGCCAGCAGTTGAGGCTGGCCCGGAGGATCCGGCGGAGCCGGTACGGCCAGGCGGCGTTCTCCTCGCAGAGCTCCCGCTCCTCGCCGAACTCCCCGACCGCGGGGTCCAAGCACCGCTTGATCGAGAGGTCGATAGCCGACCCGATGGCCTCAGGGGGGCCCTTGACGGCTGCGAGGGTGGTGCTCTGGCTTGTCGTCATGATCTGCCTCGGCGTGGTCGGAAAGAGGTGCAGCCCGAAGGCCGGCCCTCGCGGTCGGGTAGTGCTCGGGTGAGCACGTACCGTAAACGAGCCGTCATCGTTCACCGACCGACCGTGGCCTCGCCATGGCTTGGCACGTGGCCTCTGCGCCTCTTTCGGGCGACACTGGTGGCCTCGGGGTGGCTTTGAAGTGGCTTCTGCTCCGGGCGAGTTGCCAGTGAACGGAGAAACGGGTTCCCCTTCGAGGGAAGGGATCGACTCGTCGACGAGGCGTCGGGAGCGGACAGATGAGAAGCGCACCGAAGACGTTGCTCGCATTGCTGTGTGAGCGGGACAAGCTCACGTACCAGCGCTTCGCAGAGAGATTCACCGAGGCTGGCGACGCGCTGCTCGGGCGGAAGAGCACCAATCCGACGTGCGGCGAGACGCAGTTCCGCCGCTGGACGGGCGGCAAGCTCACCGGTTTACCCGGTCCTGCGACCTGCCAGATCCTTGAGGCGATGTGGCCCGGCCTCACGGCGGAACAGTTGTTCGCCCCACCTCCCGCGGCCGATCCCCAGGCACCCGCGCTCGACCTGGAAGAGCAAGTAGCTATGACTGCAAATGAGGCTTTCGAGAGCGCCGGCGCGACTGCGTCGGCGTCTATCTCCGACACCACGATCGATGAGCTGCGCGACCAGCTGGTGAGCCTGGCCCGGCGCTACCACCGTCTGCCCGCGGCAAGGGCGTGGCAGGACGGTAGCCGCCTTCGCGAGGAGATCGAGCGTTACCGCGACCGGACCCAGGTCCCTTTCCAGCAGCAGAATCTGATGATCCTGAACGGCCAGACCGTGGCACTCCTGGCGGTGGCCGCCTTCGACCTCGGCCACTTCGCCCCGGCACGGAGCCTGGCTCGTACAGCGGCTGTGTTCGCCGAGAGCGCCCGCTACACCCCTCTCCAGGCGTTCGCCGACGGCACCCTGGCCTACATCGCCTACCATTCTGGGGAGGCGGGCGAAGCGGTGGCGAAGGCCCGCCGCGCGTTGTCGTACGGGGGCCTGGGCGACACCGCGCAGGGCCGGCTCCACGCCATCGCGGCCCGCGCCTATGCCCACACCGGCGACACCGCATCGGCGCTGCACTCCATCCAGCTCGCCGACAGCCTCGGGCGGGACTCCCGGGACGAGCTGCACGACGACATCGCCGGCGAGTTCGGCTTCACCGACGAGCGCCTGGCCATGTCGCACGCCACTACGGCGCTGCTCATCGGCGACGCGGCACGAGCCGAGACGGAGGCCACCCGCGCTCTCACGTTGCTCGCGCAGCGCACCGAGGGCGAGCAGGCCACGGACGTCCGGGCGGGCGCGGCCGCCGACCTGGCCTACGCCCGTCTCCTGGGCAACGACGTCGACGGGGCCGCCGAGGCCCTGACGATGGTGTGGAACGTGCCCGCCGACCAGCGCAACACCGGCATTGTCTTGCGGGCGGCTCGCATCGGCCGGTACCTGGCCAGGCCCGCGTACCACGGCTCCGCGCTCCCCGGGGAGCTGCGGGAGCAGATCGAGGACTTCACCCGGGTCTCGCCGCCGTACCGGCTCGGCCCGGGTGTTCCCCTGCTGGCAATCGACGCCTGATCAGAGGCCGGAGAGGATCCGCTTCTCCTTCTCCGGGGCGATCCCGTGATCATCCCACCGGGGGTGAGCCACGGGACGCCCGTCTGCGGACCACCAGTCCCAGGTGTCGCGGATCGTTTCGGCGAGCGGCCGGCAGCGCAGGCCAGCGTCGACCGCGCGCTGGGAGTCGACCGCCCACACGCCGGCGTGGGTGCGCCACAGCGGCAGCTCGGTCCACTGGGCGACGTCGTGCTGGGCGAGCACGGTGGGGTCCGCCCAGACCGGTTCCCCGTCGCCGCCGGTGACGCGCAGGCACTCGCCGAGGAAGTCGGCGAAGGCGATGCCCTCGGGGTGGGTGACGTTGAAGCCCCCGCGGTCCGCTCCGGCCGCCTGGTCGAGAGCGAAGTGCGCGACGTCCCGCACGTCCACGGGCTGGATGCGCTGTTCGGCCGGGCCGGGGGCGAGGATCCGCCCGCCGCGCTTCGCGCGCTCCAGCCACCACGGGAGCCGGCCCACGTACTCGCCGGGCCCCAGGATGACGCCGGGACGGAGGAAGACCGCCTCGTCGCCGAACGCCTCGGCGACGGCCCGCTCGCCGCCCGCCTTCTGGAAGCCGTACTGCGTGGGGCTTCCGCTCTCGCCGGTGTACCCGAAGTCGGCGTCGGCGTCGGGCGGGCACTGGAGGAGCGCCGAGCCCTCCGTCAGCGGCTCGTGCGGCCACCCCTCGTACACCGAGACGGTAGAGATGTGCACCCAGCGGCGGGCCTGGGCCGCGAGCGCATCGGCGGCCAGCAGCACGTCCCTCGGCGGGAGCTCGGAGCTGGAGGTGTCGATGACGGCGTCCCACGGGCCGTTCGTGGCAAGCTTCTGCAAGTCCTCGCGCACGGTGCGGTCGCCATGGACGGCGTCGACCCCGGGCACGTCGCGGCCCGATCGCCCGCGGTTGAAGGTGGCGACCTCCCATCCCCTTGCCAGCGCGCCTTCCGCGATGGCCCTGCCCAAGAACCACGTCCCACCGATGACCAGAATCCTCATGCCCCGATCCTGCCCTGTCCGGGATCACCGCAACAGGGCAGGCCGGTGAAGCACGGCTGGGTCATGCCTCCTTCGCGCCAGCGGCGTCCGCACGGGCCTGGGCCACCGCGGCGTGGGCTGGCCCGCCGTACAGCGGGACGGCGTCGAGAGGGTCGTGCTTGGTGATGTCGACGGAGCCGTCGGGCCGGTTGTAGACGTCGTCAGCGAGGGTGGAGTCCGGGCTCCAGTCGCCGGCCTGGTTGCGCTCTTCGAGCGGCACCTGGGCCTCGACCATGTCCGTGTTCGGGCCGGCACGCAACGACTGCGAGGTGACCTTGAGCCCGTCGATGTGGACGAGGCCGACGGCGGCGACCCGGGCCTTGACCATCTCGTTGACGGCTCGGCCGCTGAGGAACCGGCCACTGATCTTGGCGTTCCGGCGGCGGGTGAGGTCGCCCTTCGAGGTCAAGGCCCGGAAGAGCGGCTTGTTCGGGAGGTAGGCGCTCTCGCCGTCGGCCGGGTTCTGCTCGGTGGCGCTGGGCTCGCAGAGCTCGCGGAGGTCGGCGAGCCAGGCCCGGACGCGGGCGACGAGCCGCAGATCCTCGCGGTCGCGGATGAACCGCCACCGGCCGTTGCCCTTCCTCCTGGTCTTGGACTTCGAGGTCCACACCGAAACGCCCCCGGCGTGGATCCGGACGTTCTTGACGAGCAGGTGGGTGACCTCGACCGAGCGGTACAGCATGCCGTACTGGAGCACGAGCATGGCGGCATCGCGGCGGCCGATCCGGGTGGTCTCGTCGATGCCGTCGAGGACCTTGACCAGGTACTTCATGGTCAAGGCCGCGGCCTCCCTCTTCTCCCCGCCGGCGGGGATGTACTCCTCCAGCCGGTAGTCCTCGATCATCTCGCGGACCGCGGAGTCGTCGGGCCGTTCGCCCTTGGGGTACCAGGTGGCGATGCGGGTGCAGTAGGCGAGGAGGGTGTCGGGGCTGTACGGCTGGAACGGCTCACGGGGCTTGCCCCGGCCGGTCTCGATGAGGTGGCCGATGTAGGCAGCGAGGTTGGCGGTGGTGGTGCCTGGCCACGCGACGCGGCCCTCCTTCTCACACCACGTCCGGTAGCGCTCGCGGGTGGAGTCCCGGTTCACGCGGGTGTTGCGGGGCCCGCGGTTGTCGAAGCGCTCCTTCACGGAGTCGGGGACGCGGATGTCCGCGTTGGTGAAGCGGGCGGCCCCGTCGGCGCGGGGCGGCAGCTCCCCCTCGCCGAGCACGGTGTGCCGGGTGATGTGGAAGGCGGGCGCCGGTGCGGCCTCGACGACGACGTTGGCCGGCAGGCGTCCGGGGCGGTCGTCCACGAGTTCGCCGAAGACGATCTCCTGGTCCTCAGTCGCTTCGGTCGCTGTCTCGGTCATTACGCCTCGCGGTTGTGCGTGTGGAGATCATCGGTGGGCTTCATGCAGCGGAAGCAGAAGGCACGCGGCTTGTCCGGCGCGTCGGCCAGGTAGACCTCGGTGAGCACGTTGTGCGTCTGGCACGTCGGGCAGACCTCGCTGCCGCCAGGGGGGTCACGGAAGTCCTCCGCTGACCGGCCCTGCACTCCGACCGCATACTCAACGAGCAGCCATCCGGTGTACTCCCACTCCTCGAAGCAGAGGTAGCAGTAGTTCTGGCCGTCTTCCGTGACAAGGGCCCACATGCCGCAATTAGGGCAGCGCAGGGTGCTGCTCTTGAAGGGCTCCAGTTGGGGCGCGAGCTGCGTCATCCGGGCGGTGGCGTAGCCCCGGATACGGGGAACGCTGGCGCGGATCCGTTCCAGGTCCTCAACGTAGGCGTCGACGTGGTCGGCGTCGACGCCTCTCCAGAGGTGGTTGTCGATGAAGCGCATGAGGATTTCGAGGACGATGCCGGCGCGGGCCTCGATGGCTGTTGCGCTGAGGGTTGCGCCGAAATGCATGAGTTTGTTGCGTTCCGCAGAGAGGGCCGTGATCGCCGCCTTCTCCTCGGGGGATATGTCCACTCCGTGTTGGCGCAGGCGCTGGATGGTGTCGGGGATGCCGCAGCTGGGGAAGTCCCCGGTTCTGTAGATGGCCTCGTCCGCCTTCTCGGGCTTCTTGAAGACCAGTCGCCAGTCGATGCCTGCGAGGCATGCCTTGAGCAGTACCTCGGTTGCGGCTTGGAGGTGGAGGACGGCGAACTTGAGCGAGCGGGGCTCGGGGTCGGGGCCGTCCAGCAGGTCGAGCACGCTGAGGAGGTAGTCGATTCCGTTCGTCAGGGCGTCGTAGGCGAGTTCGGGCTCGCGCGCCTTGTCGTTCACGAGGGCCACTCCGAGACGGGCGCAGGCGGCTGGGGCGCGAAGTAGGAGCGGACGTTCAGCACGCCGGTGAGGGTGAGGCACGCTGCGTGCAGGGTGCGGGCGGTGCGCTCGAAGACGTCCGGGTCGTCGGGGAGGCTGCGGATGTCCTCGGGGCCTCCGTTGAGGTCGAGGCCGAGGCCGGCGGCGAGCGCCCTCGCTTCCTTCGCCGAGCGGATGTAGGACGGCACGGCGGAGGTGCTGGCCTGGAAGGTGAGGTACATCAGCAGCTCGCGCAGGACGCCGGTGCGGTAGGCCCACACCATGGGCACGTCGTCGCTCTCGTCGGTGAACTCCATTGCTGGGTGCGAAAGTTGGGCCCGAACGGCGTCGAGCACGACTCGGTTGCCGGGGGTGTCGAAGATGTCGCGGAAGGGATCGGTGTTCAGCGTGTCGAGGGCAGCGGCGTAGGCGACGCAGGAGGGCCGGGTGCAGCGAGCCCAGGCGGTGACGGAGACCACGCCACCCTCGGTCTTGGTACTGGTCCTGACCTGGCCGGCGCCAGCGGTGCTCAGGCAGGGCGCACCCTCGCGGAGTTCCTGGATCACCTCCTGGCGCAGCCCCTCCAGGCCGTGCTGCTCAAGCAGGGCCGGGCCCCAGCCGGTCTCGACCTCGTGCTGGGCGGCCACCGGGTCGCCGGTGAACGGGTCGTGCTCGATGATCGGCATGTGGTTCCTCAGCCCTGGACGTAGATGTAGCCGGTGCTGGTGGGGCGCAGCCGGTCGAGGCGGACGCGGCTGGGGCGGGCGCCGGGGGCAACGGTCGCCTCGCCCTGCGGGGTGAGGGTGACGCGTTCCATGACGGCGTGGGTGCCGTCGATCTCGATGATGCGGAGGTAGCGCGGTTCGGCGAAGCGCAGGCGGCTGTCGTTGTCCCGCCAGACCTGTCCGGCCTTGGGCGCCGGCGGCTCGCTGTCGGCGGCGGGGACGTCCGGGATTTCATTGCTGTAGCTAACGTTCAAGGTCTGAATCCTTGCTGACGCGCCGTTTCCTGAGCCTGCCTCAGGTACCTCGTATTCTTCCACGAATAGGAGGTAAGGGGGCCCTTAATAAAACGACCTCCACTCGCGCGAGTCAGCAGGACGTCGCCGGCGGGCCGTTCGCCGGTCGCCGCGAGGCGCAAAACGGCTGTGCGCCCCGCTGGCGGCCGTACAGCCCCCGCCGCGTCCGATCACACCAGGGTGCTCGCGATCGGGGCTCCTGGGGGCCTTCCTGACGGTCGTTTTTCTGTCGATTTGTTGAAGTTGTCGCGTTGGCGGCCGCCAGCCGCAGGCCGTACGCGGGGGAGGGCGCCCCCAGGGCACGCCGAAGGGCGCACCGGCACCGGCGCGCTTCAAATTTATCCCAGTCTCCTTGCTGGCTAATTTAAAAGGGTGAATTCACTGTGGCCGAAGTACTCCACGATTCTTTTATCCTCCCAATTAGCCGTTGCCTCAATGTGGAGTCCCAGAGTTCCTCGAAGCTCTGTCTGTGCTCGCTCATCGGCAGCAGCTCTTGAGGCAAGGGGACGAGGAGGGCCATTCCCTTGCCTCCCTTCGGCCGGTCGGCATGTGGAAGCCAGAGCACCACCACCGTCGGCTCCGCTGTTGCAGCACCGGAGCCGGTGTCCAGCAGTTCGGCCAGCGTCTCGGCCCACCGCCGTCCCGCGGCCGGCTCCTTCCACCGGTACTCGCCGGACGCCGTGTGCCCGGTGCACCGCTTCCCGCGCGGCAGTTCGGCCGGTGCCGAGTCGAGCAGGACGAGCAGCATCTCCGTGGCAGGCGGGCGTTCCAGGCCGGTCCCGCTGGTCGGGCTCCACCAGGTGTGGTCCCGGCCTGAGCCGGGCTGGTGGAGGTCGAAGAACCGCCGGCAGGTGACGACCGCCGAGTCCGAAAGCCACGTGTAGAAGGTCGCGTCGCTGCGGACCGCGTGGACGTCGAGCTCCGCAGCCGGCGCGAATCGCTTGCTCGGCCGCTCCGTCGGCCTCGGGGGAAACCTCGGGTCGCCGTCGGGGAACTTGACGAAGTGCTGCCGCCGGGAAGATGCGACAGAGGAATGTTCCGGATAGAAGAAGAACTCGGCCCACCTCCGTGTTTCCGGATTCGCGGGAACCTCCTGCACAGAATCCTCCTCGTCGCAGGCGAGCAGGGCGGACTGGCTGAGGCTGAATTCAAGAACCGTGCAGACATCACCATTCTCGGCACTCCGATCCGATTCTGGAACCTCCTCACAGAACTCCTCGCCGAACAGCTCGGCGATCCTTCTCTCGACCTCCCGGTCGGACACCTCGGCGGGCTCAAAGGGTTCTTCCAGGAAGGTGAATGCGTCGCGGACGATGGAAAGCCCGAGGGAATCCCCGGTGTCCCCGAAGGCTTCTCCGGGCAGAAATTCGGGGGCGTTTCTCCAGTTCATCCCGTTCTCCTCGTCGGGCATGTGGGTGGCGTCCGTCTTCTTGTCGATGGTCACTTCTACGCCTCCCCGCCTGCGTTGGCCTTCTCGATCTTCGCGAGGAGGCGATGGCGACGTACCCGCTCGGTCCCGGGCTCGATCCCAAGCTGCTCCGCGCACTCCTGCGGGGTGTAGCCGTGCCGCACCAGCACTACGTGAAGGCGATCCTGCTCCGTGAGTCGGGCGAGGACATCCACGGCGTGGAGATGACGCAGCACGAACGGCTCGGGATTGCCGTCGGGTCGGGGCCCGCTGTCGTCCTGCTCGATCACGCACGCCTCCTCGGCGGCCTCCCGCAGGCGATCCCGAGTCAGCCGGGACCGGTAGTCGTCGATGGCACGATTCTTGATCCGGGACCACAGGAACCTGGCCACCGCATCGGCCGATTCGAAATCCCTCTTGAGCGCTTCGAGGACGAGCCCCGAAAGAATTTCCTCGGCATCCTGGATGTCGATTCTGAAATTCTTCATCGTGTATCCGAGGAGTTTGCGGTTCTCTGCGCGATATGCCTCCGCGCAATACCTCTTCGACGATTCTGAGGCCGTCGTTTCATGCGTCACAGCTCCCCGGCTCCCGTGCCCTCCGACCGGGCGCGTGCCCGGAGTGCGTCGATGGGCCGTCCACGGCCCCCCTTCACCACACTCCACGTACGTCAGCCCGGGTTCGTTACACGAGGAGCAGAACTTCCTCGGAGCCGCCCGCAGGCAGCTCCTGAGCTGCGGCGACGCTACCGGGGCTCCTCCGTCATCGTGCGCACCTTCTGTCGCATCGAAGGAGAGGGGCTGTCGTGACGGGAGCCGAGTCGGTACCTGCTGAGCGCCGTGCGTTCCCCGCGCTCCGGGGACATCTGGAGAGACCGGCGCCGCGCCGGCGACGGCACGGGGCGCTCGTCGAGGTGCCTGCCGACGTCGTCCCAGGCCGCTCGTGGGAGATCGCGGTGCCCGACGGGGTGAAGCTGCTGAACAGCAACGCCCGGCTGCACTGGCGGCAGGCGGCGGCCCGGACGGCGGCGATCCGCCGCGAGGTGGCCGCGGCCGCCCGGTCGATGCGGGTGCCGCCGCTGCGGTGGGCGCACGTCGTCTACCGCATGCACCCCGGCCCGCGCACCACCCGCTTCGATCCGGGAAACTGGGCCCCGACCGTGAAGGCCGCGGTCGACGGCCTGGTCGACGCCGGCGTTCTGCCCGACGACAACTCCTCCCGGCTGCGGGGCCCCGACCCGCGGCCGGGGGAGCGGTGCACGCAGGCCGGCGGCCGCGTCGTCCTGGTGCTCACCGAGCTCCGCCCCGCCCCGACCCCTAAGGAGAGCAGCGTCCCGTGAACTACGACTACGACGTCTACGAGCAGCTGGAGCAGGAGCGGCTGGACCACGAGCGGCGCGCCGCGAATCTGGAGCACATCCGGACCTACTACGGCCTGGAGGCGCGGTGCGGGATCCGGGTCGACATCGGTATCCGGGTCCGCTCGGAGGGGCGTGAGGGGACGGTGGTGGACACGGCCGGGCAGTACCTGATGGTGCAGCGCGATGGCGAGGAGTGGCCGGTGAAGCTGCACGTCACCTCGGGGATGGAGTACGAGACGGCTGGCGGCTGGGTGTCCGCGTCCCCGAGGCCGACACCTGCGTACCCGGGCGCCGCCGGCTGATTCGAGCGAACCGGTATTCGCGAAGGTGCCTATCGGTGCATACTCGGGAGCATGGCAGACACCACAGTGAAGGTCAGCACCGAGACCAAGAACCGGTTGGCCGCCGTCGCGGCCGCGCACGGCGTGAGCCTGCGCGCCTTCCTGGCGAGCCTGGCCGACCAGGAGGAGAACCACCTCCGGCTGACCCGGGCGACCGCCGAGTTCCGCGAGGTCACCAGGCGGCCGGGCATCGCCGAGGCGTTCGACGACGCGTTCCCCGATGACGCCCCGGCCCCCCGGGACGCTGCCCGCCGGGCGGCCTGACCTTGGAACTGCACGTCGACCTCCGGTGGCTCCTCGACCGCCAGGAGGACCTGCTCGGCAAGGAACTCGGTGTCCGCGACTGGTCCGGCCTGGTGGCCGCCGTCGCCCGGCACAAGGTCAACACGCCCGGCCTCGACGCCGGCGAGCCGGACGCCTACTGGCGCGCCGCCGCGCTGCTCGACGCGCTCGTGCTGCTGCGCCCCCTGCCGGCCCGGAACGCGTTCTTCGCGTACGGCGTGGCCGTGGCGTACATCCGGGCCTCCGGGGAGAGCGTTGATGACGCCTTCGAGCCGTGGGAGACCCTGGTCCGCGACATCCGCGGGCTGCGGCTGTCGGTGTACGACATCGCCGATCGGCTGCGATCGATGCAGCCTGAGGTGTAGCAGAACCGGCTCCCACTCCGTCTGTTCAGTACCGGCCCCCTGCACCCCGGCAGGGGGCCTTCGTACGGCTCTGGAGCACCCGGTGAGCACGATCACGACCTCCCCGACGGACCCCCGCCTCGCGGAAACGGCCCTCGCGATCTGCGGGCGCCGCGAGGGCAAGACGGCGGCGTGCAGGAGCTGCACGCGGAAGGCGGTCGGGGCCCTGGCCCTGGTCGACGGCCCGGAGCTGGGTACGGCTCTGCTGCCCGAGCTGGCCCGGATCGTGTGCGGCAGCGAGGACCGCTCGTGCGCGAGCTGCTGGGACCGGGCGACGGCGCTGCTGCTGGAGCTCCGTCCGTGACCCTGTCGAAGCGCTCCACCCTGATCGTGACGGCCTCCGCCGTGTACGACGACCAGGTCGTCGCTCACCAACTGGCGGTGGACTCCGCGCTCGTCGCTGAGGGCGCGGGCCTCGTCCCCCGCTCGTACGTTGAGGACATGGCGCGGCGGCGGCTGTTCGAGGCCTTCCCCAGCTTGGCCGCCCAGCTGGGCGAAGAGGACGTGGCCGTGAAGTGGTCCGACCTGCCGGCGGCCGCGCCCGCGCGGAAGAAGGAGCGGGCGGCGGTCGGCGGCTGATGGGCCGTGGGATGATCGGCGCCATGATCAAGGGGTGGGGGAAGGCCGCGAGCGTGCTGCTCGCGGTCTCGGCCGTTGTGGCGGTTGCAGGATGCGGTGAAGGCACGGGGGAGGCCGGGAAGGCCGAGGCGAGCGCGAGCCCGGCGCCGTCGGTGTTGGAGGCCCGGAAGGTCTTCGAGGACGACCTGGGCGCGCTCACGTGGGACGGCTGCCCGGACGACTGCTCGCACGACCTGGACGAGGTCGTGGCGAACGCCCGGGCGTTGCGGAAGGCGATGAACGCCGACCCGGCCGGCCCCGGGTTCTGGGGGCCCGCGTACAAGCTGATCGACCAGATCGAGGCTGGGCGGGCGAAGGTCGAGGGGGATGCGGGCTGGAACCGGACGCTCGTGTTGCAGCCGGCGCACGCCTTGGAGGACTGGCTCGCCGCCAACCCGACTGGATAGCGCCGCTTCCCGATGATCTTGTGGGACGCTTCCAGGGCGCCGCTCCTGGAAAGGACCTCCTTACATGGATTCGAACTCGCGCCTGAACGCGAAAGTCTCTCGCGAGAAATACACCGTGTGGGTCAGCGTGAGCCTGGCCTCGCATTTCCGTCTCCTTGTTCGACTGAACCGGCTTCGGGAGTCGTCCTACGTGGAACGGCTGATCGAGCGGGGGATGCCCCCGCGGGAGGCTCGGCTGCGGGGGGCACGCCGGCGGGCCCGATGGTGGCCGCCGGTGACGAAGATCGTCGCGGACTCGATCCGCCTGCGCCTGGAGGAAGAGGACTTGCGCGGGCCGTGGGTGCCGCTCACGTCTGAGGAGGAAGAGCAGCTGCGGCTGTCGGGGCGGTGGCCGGGCCACAACGTCGGCGGCCTGCTCCAGCGAAACTACGAACTCCCGTCGACCCTGCTTACCGCATTGCGTACGGCAGCGTGGCGGGTGAGCGAGGGGCCGCTGGCCGAGCTGGAGGAGAAGGACTTGACCCTCTACAGCCGCGATCTGACCTTGGAGCAGATGGAGGAGCGGGAGGAGCTGATCAAGAGGGTGTACTCCCCGCCGCGGATCGTCCGGGAGGCGCTGGAGCGGTACGGGCCGAAGCCTGCTGGGCTCCGGGAAGAGGGGGGCAGGTGAGGCCCTGCGGCCTGTTCCACCTAAGGACCTCCTTTCAGGGGATTCTTTTATAATTGATCCCCGAAATGGCACGTTTCGTATCTTCGTTTGCGGCGGATGATTGGCGTTGCTTTTCACCTAGAGAATGCGCTAGACACTTCTCAACGGGAATTTGGAGCGAGCGCGTGGAGGGCCATCGTGGCGAAGACTGATGAGGCGGTGCTGCGGTATCACGGGGCGGTGCCGGTGTACCGGTCGGATCGGGCTCCGGAGGGGCTGCTGACCCGGCGGCAGCTCCGAGCGGCCGGGCTGAGCGCGGCCGGGCTGAGGCCGGCGGCCTACCTGCACTACAGCCCTCATCACGGGGTCTGCGAGCTGTTCGATCGCGAGGCGGCCCGCCCCGTACGGCCTCTGACGGAACGGCAGCGGGAGATCCTGGCCGCGGGGCGGCTTCTGGCCGGCACGAGCCCCTGCCAGCGGTGCGGGGAGCGCACGAAGTGGTCGTCGGCGGACTGGGAGGAGCGGGGGAATCCGGTCTGCCGCCCGTGCCTGCCGGCTCTTCGGGCGGCGCAGAAGAAGAAGGCTGCCGAGCGGTACGCGGCGGAGCGGCAGGCGTTCGAGCGGATGCTGGCGAAGGACCGGGCGGCCGCCGCCGATTGGGCCCGGGAGGTGCTTGCCGACCCTCAGGCCGTCGTCATCGACGCGGAGACCACTGGCCTTCTGGGTGATCATCCGTTTGTCGTGCAGCTCGCGGTGGTGACGGTGGGCGGGGACGTCCTCCTGGACACGCTCGTGAACCCGCAGATGCCGATCCCGCAGGCCAGCACGTTCATCCACGGCATCACCGACGGCATGGTCGAGTCGGCGCCCGTCTTCGACGCGGTGCTGGGGCAGCTGACCGAGGCCCTGCGCGGGCGGCGTGTGATCGGCTGGAGCGCGCCCTTCGACGCCGCGGTGATCCGGAACGAGCTCGTGCGGTACTTCGAGGCGCGGACCACGCCGGCGCCCGTGGATGAGGCGCGCCCGTGGATGGGTGAGGGGGTGTCGCCGGAGGTGTCCCGGCAGTCGGCGGAGTGGCTGCGGGCGTTCCTGGTGCCGGAGTGCGCGATGGAGCGGTACGCCGAGTGGTTCGGGGAGTGGGACGAGTACCACGAGAGCTACACGTGGCAGCGCCTGAACGGCCCGCACAGCGCCTGCGGGGACTGCGAGGCGGTCGTGGAGCGCCTGCGGCTCATGAGCCAGTCACAGGGCCACGAGGCGGCTCCCGTTGCTGCGGTACAGGGGGCGTGATGTCGCAGATCCGCTTGATGGACTCCGACCCCGAGCGTGCGCGGCGTACGGCGGCCGCGGTCATGCGGGCGCTGGAGGCGTCGCCGGAGCTGGTGGCGACGAACATGTCGGAGGTGGTGCCGAACCGGCGAGGGTCGGGCGGCCGGGTGTACCTGGAGACGATCCTGCTGGAGGCCCGCTCGCCGGCGAACGCGGAGGAGGGCCTGGAGGTGACCGTAGAGCGGGCGGACAGCGGGCCCGGGCGCGCTGGCGGCGGCCGGAGAGCTCTTCCCCGGGGCCCGCGGGCTCTTGGACGGTGATCTGCGGGACGGTCAACGGCTCGTCCCGGTGGTGGGTATGCTGACCGCCCGGGCGGCCACGACCGTCCACCGCCGAAGAGGCTCCTGCCCACGCCAGGCCCTCGCCGGAGGCCAAGCCGTCCTTCGACGCATCGTGGCACCCCCTTCTTCGTCCGCTTCAACGCGGCGTGCGCGTGGGGCGTGCCGCGGCACGGAGTGAGACGTGGCAAGGAACAAGCCGGGGAAGTCCGGGAAGTCCCGGAAGCGGTCCCGGGAGCTGCGCGAGCAGAGCCGGGCAACGGGCGCAAAGTACACGAAGCTGATGCGCGAGAACGATCTCCGGCGCGCCGCCGGCTTCGAGTGGCCCCCGGCCGGAACGCCCCAGTCGCCCTACGTCGAGGACAAGAACGTCCAGGCGCTCTCGATCGCAATCCTGCTGATCGCGACGGTGCCCGAGGGCTCCGATCCCGATGACGTCGGTGCGCACGTCGCTGACGCCTGCTCGCGGCTCGTACGGGACGGCGAGGGCTGGTACCCGGCGATGGCGCACGTGTGGACGACCCCGACTCGCCAGCCGGACCCGGAGGTTCCCGGCCACGTCATGGAGTCCCTGCTCGTCGCGGTGGCCGCGAAGCGTCCGTGGTTCCAGCCGGACGGCACTCCGACCGAGGGCGAAGTGGACCAGGTCGCCACCGACGCGCAGAGGGCGATCGGCGCGGCCCTCGCACGCCTCTACCCGACCGCCGGGGCCTCGCCCGTGGCCATCCTCCCCGTCGGGCAGGACAAGGCCGAGGCCATCATCGCGAAGGCCGGCGGGACGGATGCGGCGATCGTGACCGTCGACATCCACGCCTCGTTCGAGGACGCGGAGGCTGAGTCGGCCACGGAGAGCCCCGCGGCGGCCGAAGCGGCGCCGACGTACCGGTTCGTGGACCGGCTGAATCGCGGCTGGCACATCGCTTCCAGCCGGGACGAACCGCTGCGGTACGCGGTCGACTGGGCCGGGCTCCGCCCGGACCGGCCCGAGGAGCCGCTGTCCCTCGGCGAGCTGGAGGCCGAGCACGGGCCGCTGCGCCCGGTCACGTCGCCGGACCCGAGCGACGCCATGGTCCTGCGCGGGGCGCTGCACGATGCCGGGGCGAAGGCCGCGGGTTCGGTGCTCGTCGCCCTGTACCGCCTGGCGGTGGAGTACTCCCGCGGGTCATCGCCGGGCGGGTTCGAGGGGGGATCGCTGCGCGCCGGCCGCGAGGGGTCATGGGAGGCCGAGGTGCTGTACCGGCTGGCGTGGACGCTCGGCGGCGACCTGGCCGAGAAGCCCAAGCGGTACAGCGAGGACTGCGTGAAGAGCGTGGTCATGGTGCTGCGGGAGTGGACGCAGAACCCGCGGTACTACGTCGAGGTCGCTGAGAACCTGCCGTACTTCTTCGGGCAGGTGGCCGACGAGCTCGGCGGCTGGAGCAAGGTGGCCGACGGGCCGTTCCAGCCCGGCACGAAGGTCGGCCGGCACCCGGCCGAGGTGATCCAGACGGTCTACGGGTACCTGATGTCCCAGTCGGAACACCGCTTCGCCCTCGACATCGGCGACTTCGCGTAGGCGTCTCGTCGTCCTGGTGCTCCGTGCGGGGCGCCAGGACGACGGGCTTCGGCTCCGAGGGTCAGCTCGGGCGGCCGCGGACGACGAGGAGCTGGGGGGTGTCGCCTTGGCGTTCCTCGCGCTGCTGGAGCTCCAGGGCGACGGCGCGGCGAAGGGGTTCGAGGCGGGTCGGCATCGGCTCCCACTCCGGCGGCCGGCCGGCGGCGCGCCTGCGGATCAGATCCTCCATCTCCTCGTTCAGGAGCTCGGCGGCCTTGGCGAAGATGCGCTGGATACCGCCCATGCGCAGGGGGACGCCGGGCGGCTCCTGGATGGTGGTGCCGTCTGGGCGGTGGCCGGTGTGGTTGTGCTCCAGGCTGACCCACAGATGGTTGACCGGGTGCTCCAGCGGCGCGACGAGGCTTTCGCGCAGGGGGAGGTAGGCGCGGAGGGCCTGCCGGGTGGCGGGGGACAGGGGCCATTCCTCCGGCGGCGGGGGCGTGGCGGCGCGGCCGCCACGGGGCCGGTGAACGCGAAGGGTGGACAGGTCGGCTGCCAGGTGGGCCATGTGCTGGGCTACGAGGCTGCCGGAGCTGGAGGCGGTGTCGAGCACGATCCCGTACATCGCGAGGAACCGGATGCGGAAGGGCTCGGTGACTTGCCGGTCGACCTGCTTCTCGAAGTGCTGCATCAACAGCTGGCGGACGGGGGCGGCCACGACGGGTGCGAGGTCGGGCGGGGGCGGCATGTCGGGCAGCTCGAAGGGCACGCCGGCCTTGGCGGCGATGAGTTCGAGGCAGCGGCCGCGGGCGCGGAGCGCGGAGTCGGACTCGCTCTCGCCGGTCTTGCCGTCGCCGCGGACGAGGCCCTTGACCGCCAGGTCGAAGAAGGCGCGGGTCGTGTCGTAGGCGAGCAGGGAGGGGAGGTCGTCGTACGCGTCGGGGGGCAGGCCGCCGAGGCCGAAGGCGCGCTCGTAGGCGCCGAGGAGGGCGCGGAGCTGTTTCTGCCGGGAGCGGCCGATGTCGGGGTCCCTGCACAGCGCGTCCACGACGCGGCCCATGGCGTGCAGGGACGGCACGAGCGGGAGCTGTAGGGCGGTGGACATGGGTACATGATGGCGGCTCCGGCTGTGTGGCGGGGGCCGAGGCCGGGAATCGAGCCTGGCCGGCGCGGGCGGGGCGTGGTGGGGGTCGCCCGTTCGGGTGCGGGCGACCGGGCCGCGCGGCCGGAAATCCGGCCATCGAAATGGCCTGCGGTGTCAGTTGAGCAGGCCGCGGTTCCGGATCGGTTCGGACTCGTAGATGCACAGGAGGATGCCCTCGGCGCGGTCGGGGCTCTTCATGCCGCGGGCCTTCATCTTCTTCTTGGACTCGACGACGACGTGGCCGCCGGAGTTGTATTCGAGGTTGGGGGTGGAGAGCTGGATGGCGGCGTCGTGGTCGACGCGGAGGCGCAGCCGGCCGACTCCGGTCCCGGGGTCGGGCTGGAGGAGCGCCCTGGTGGCGAGCCACATCTCGTCGCGCTTGGTGAACGGCCGCATGACGGCGCCGGGGTCGTCGCGGAGCGGGGCTTCGGAGACCATGACGCCGACGATGGCGGATGTGTGCCGGCCGTTCTCCCCCCAGGTCTTGAGCATCGACACGGCGCCGTGGCCGAGACCGTTCTTGTCGATCTTGACGCGGACCTGGTGGGGGCTGCCGAGGGCCTGCGCCAGGCGTTCGGCGGCGAGGACTTCCTCCAGGATCTTCTTCGCGACGCGCACCTGATTGTCGTTGGCGGAGCCGCTGGAGTGGTGGCGGTGCTCGACGACGTCGCCGACGATCCGGTAGATCGTGAATTCGTCGCCGCCGTCGGCCGCGACGTCGACGCCGAGGCGGACCCAAGCGCCGCGGCGGACGGTGTGCGTCGCGGTCTCGCCGGTGAGGCCGAGGTCGCACAGCCGGACCCAGCCCGGGCCGGTGGGGTCCTCGACCGACTTGGCGTCCTCGATCCAGGTGATGGGGATGACCTTGCCGCCGCCACCCTTCGGAAATTTCGCGTGGACCTTCGCGATCACGTACGGGTGGTCCTCGCCGTACTCGCGGATCGTGCGGTTCACCCAGTCCATGTCCGGCAGGTGGATGGCGAGGGAGTGCTTGGGCACGCCGCGGGGGCAGTCGTTGCAGTAGGGGACGCGCTCGCCGGTGATGGCGGGGGAGTCGAAGGTGGCGATGGGGATGGTGACGGTGGTCGGCTCGTCGGGGTTCTCGCCCTCCTCGCACATCACCTCGAACCAGCTCCGCGGGTCGTCCATCGCGGGGTTGCCGATGCCGAGGAGCGCGGCCTCGCCGGTGAGGAGGTTGTTGGTGCCGTTGCCGATCGCGCGGGCGATACCGCCGGCCTCGTCGACGACGATGAGCAGCTTCGGGGTGCCGTGGATACCCTGCATGGACGCTTCGTCGTGGGCCTGGGCGGTGAAGCCATACGCCACGCGGACGTCGTTGCCCCACTGGTCGGGGATCTTCCACTGGACCTCGTCGCAGAAGCCGGGCAGGCCCGCGCGCGCGATCGTCTTCCGGATGTGGGGCCAGAGCTGATTGCGGACCTGCCGGAACCGCGTCGCGGTGGTGACGATCAGCATCGTGCCGGGCGGGTTCACGGCGCCGGCCCAGGCGACGAGGCGGCCCGCGATCCACGTCTTGCCGACGCCGAACCCGGCGGGGACCATGGTCCGCTTGTACTTCGGGATGGCGTCGACGATCTCTCGCTGCTTCGACCAAATCGACTCGCCCAAGACGTCCTCGATGAAGCCGCTCGGGGTGTCGGCCCACAGGCCGTACAGGGAGCCGGTCTCGCGCTCGACCTCGGTCAGGATCTGTGCCTGGTCAGCGTGGCCGAACTGGCGGAACGCCTCACGCCGGACGGGGACCGGGACGCGGAGCAGCTGGTCGGCGAGACTCCCGGCTTCCTTCGACCGTATGCCGGACCGGTTCTCCTTGGAGGCGGTGGCCGCTTCGGCGGCGGCGGTGCGGGTCGGGGGCGGCGTGAGCATGGCGCGCACGGTGCCGGGGCGGGTGAGCTTGTGTCGCGGGCTGCGGAAGCCGCGGGCTGTAGGCGGCCCCCGTCCGGTCTCGTGCATCCGCCCGCGGAGGGGAGTCCGGGTTGGCGCGTGATCGGGGACGGGGGCCGGTGCCAGTTCTCCGGCGGCCGGCTCCGGGTGGGAGAAGAGCCGGCCGCCGCGGGGCCCCGGGCATCGGGCCCGGGTGGGTGAGGCGGGGGATTGCCTCACCGACTACAGACGGAGTGAGGTCCGGAAGTGTTACAGGGTCCGCAGAACTTTTTCCGGACCTGGCCTCAGCCCTTCACGGCCACCGTGACGTGCTGCGGGAAGACCCCTGCCACGTCGGCGATCCGCTGGTGCGTCCACTCGTACGGCGCGGCCGCCAGGACGGGCATCGCGGCGTCGCGGATCGGGACGACGGCTTCGTGGATCGCTCGGTACCGCTCGTACTCGCGGGCGATCTTGGGCAGCGTCTCGTGGGCGTCCTCCACGAACGGCACGCCGGCGTCCTTGCCCGCCTGCACGAGGTCGTCGCGGGTCGGCACCTTGGCGTCGCGTTCGAGCTTGAGGGCCCGCTCCAGCACGCGCTTGAGGCCGGTACGGCTCAGGCCCGCGGCGAAGTAGACCGCCTTGGCGGTGGTGTAGCAGCACAGGGACGCGATGGCCTGGTCGCGCTCGACGATGAGGCGGTTCATCTGTTCCTGCGCATCGATGTTGATCTCGGCGGCGCGCTCCAGGCGCTCCTCGGGCCGGGTGATGTCGGTGAACGTGTCGAGGACCTGGTCGCGGGCGGCTTCGCGGATCGGCTTGAAGTCCGGACGCTCCAGCTCCGGCACGGGGACCCGGCGGGACGCGAGCTTGGCGGCGGCGAGACCGCGCTTGCGGTAGGCCTCCTGCCATTGGGCCTCGTTCTCCTGGAACTTCACCGCCAGCTCGACGGCCTGGGCGCCGGTCTCGGCGGTGCAGCGCAGGCCCAGGCTGTCGGCGAGGCGGGGCCTGTCTTCCTTCGGCGGGAGCGCGGCGCCGGGGGCGCCCCAGGTGTAGCCGAGCGCTTCGATCCGGATGCGGCGGATGGCGGATGGGCTGATGCCGAAGGCCGCGGCCAGCCCGAGGAGCGTGTGCTCGCTGGGGTGGTGGAAGGCGTAGGCGGCGATGAGCTGGTCGCGCTCGGGCCGGATGATGGCCATGTTGGTGTACGCGGCTTCGCGGATCTCGTCGGCGGCGTCGCGGCGGGCCTTCGGGTCCCTGATCCGCCTGAGGGCCGTGCGGACTTCTTGGACGGCCTTGCGGCGGATCTCGTCGTAGTCGACTTCGGGGAGGGTGCTGGTCATGACGGGTCCCGTGCGGGAGTGCGCCCGGAGGCGCTGGTGGCAGGGGAAGCCCCTAGCCGTAAGTCCTTCTCTTCGGAATGTACACCAAGTTTCCCTCGTCTGGCCCAACCGCGGGCGCTACCGCTGGGCGGCGGCGGGCAGCGGACCTCTGACGTGGGTGCGGGTGCCGTCGGCGTAGAGGACGTACTGGGCGCCGTTCGGGTAGGTGACGGGCATCTCGCCGGGGAGCATGGGCCGGCGGACCTTCCAGCCGTGGCTGTAGCTCTCGCGGGGGTGGTCCTCGAACCATCCGTTGCAGGTCTGGCAGGCGAGGAGGAGGTTGTGGGGCTGGTTGATCCACGGCTCGCGGGCCCCGCCCATGCCGCGGTTGACCCGGTGGTGGATGGTCAGGTCCCGGGTG
This sequence comes from Streptomyces sp. NPDC058758, assembly GCF_042746075.1. Classification (NCBI taxonomy): domain Bacteria; kingdom Bacillati; phylum Actinomycetota; class Actinomycetes; order Kitasatosporales; family Streptomycetaceae; genus Streptomyces; species Streptomyces sp. NPDC058758. The sequence continues at coordinate 29,288 of NZ_JBHYPS010000023.1, forward strand.
GTGTTGCAGCGGGTGCAGCGGCCGCCGTCGCGGATGAGGACGAGCTGGCGAACGGCGTCGGTGGGGCCGGTACGGCGTCGGGCTGGCACGGGGTGCTCCGTCCTGCCCCGGCGCCGGGCCGCGGGCGCGGCCGCTGGTGAGCGCGCAGGGCGAGGACGGGAACATGCACCTCGCGCGGGACTTACGTCGCGGCGCCGGCGAGCTCGCCCTCGTCGGTCGGGTCGGCGGCGCGGGTGAGCGCGTCGAGGATGGTCGCGGCGTCGGGGATCCGGACGTAGGACATGTGGAGCTTGCCGGCGTCCTGCTCGCCGAGGGTGATCTCGAACTCGGCGCCGGTGGTCTCCTCGTCGTAGTAGTAGGTGCCCGGGCCGCACTGGTCGAGGGGGCCGTCGGCGTTGTCGAGCCAGGCGATGCCGAAGACCTCGTCGATGGCCTGGGCGATCACGTCGTTGGGGATGCCCTCGAACTCGATGGTGCTGCGGCCCTCGTTGTCGATGCAGACCTGCCCGGAGCCGAGGCCGGGCTGGTCGTAGGCGAGCATCACGTCGCAGCAGTACGCGGGGGTGGGGTTGTGGTCGAGCGGGGGGAAGGCGGCCCGCATCGCGGCGGTGGCCGCTTCCTCGGTGTCCTTCCAGGCTCGTTCCCACTCTTCGATGGCGTCGGTGACGGCAGGGCGCATGGTTCTCTCCGTTCTTCCCGACACGGGCATCCCGCGGGGTGCGGCCGCCGGCCGGGGGGCGGTTCGGTCGGAGAGAACCGTGCAGGGGCGCGGTGCTTGTGTCGCGCGAGGCCGCTTGTCGGCCTCGTTCCCGCCCGGGCCCGGGCGGGCCGCGAGGGGCCCGGCCGGGGGCCACCACCCGCGAAGTTCATCTGGTTCTGGTTCATCTGGGTTGAACTACATCTTGTTTACGTACGCCACAGCGCATGAGGCCGGATGCGGCAGAGCGCATGAGGCCGGATGCGCTGTGGCGCATGTGGGGGGTGACCTCATGCGCTCTGCCGCATGTGGGTGACCTCATGCGCTGTGCCGCATGAGGGTAGAAAACCGCAGGTCAGGAAGCCATCTGGGGGGAGCGGGAGAACAGGGCGCGGAAGCGCGACCACAGCCCGGCCGCCGGGCGCTCCTCGGCGGCGACGGCCGGCTTGTCCTCGACGACGGTGACGATGACGGGCTCGGAGGGAAGGAGCACCGGCTGCGCTCCGGCCGTCACCGTCGCCTTGTACTTGCGGGCGGCGTCCGCCCGCATGATCCGCCGGTAGAGGTTGTCGTACGGCTGCTCGGACTCGTCGACGACGATCCCCTGGTCGAACTGCACCTGGGCGGCGCGGCCGCGCGTCATCCAGCGGGCGAACGAGCCGGCCGTGATCCCGGCGGCCTCCGCCGCCTGGGGGCGGGTCAGGCCCGCCTCGACGGCCTGGCCCAGCTTCTCGATGACGACGGGGGTCAGGAGCGTCGGGCGGCCACGGCGGGCAGTGCTGCGAGTAGTCATGGCGCGGACAGTAGGAGTGCCCCCGGCTTGTGTCGCGCCCTCGAAAATCAGGCCGGGACACAAGGCCCGGCACGGCCGCATTGTGCGCGGCGACCAGGGGCGCACCGGGCGCTCCTCGACTACGGGAGCACCATGTCCTCCTCGTCCCCTGCCGGCGCTCTCGCTGGGCGCGTCTTCGGCACCGGCGTCACGTACGCCCTCGGCTTCTCCCCCATCCTCCTCCTGCCGCCCCTGTTCTCCGTCGAGCTGACCCACGGCTGGCTGTGGTTCGTCGCCTCGGGCTTCCTCGCCGGCGCCGCGGTCGGGTTCATGCCCCAGGAGAAGCACGGCTGGATAACGCCGCTCAACACGAGTGTGCTCGCGGGCGTGTCGTCCGTCGGCATGTCGCACCTCCTCGGCATCTGGGCCTCCGCGCTCTACATCGTCGCGCTGTTCATCGCCTGGATCCTCGGCGGGCGCAGGAAGAGGAAACTGGCGCAGCGCGCCTCGGCCGTGGCGGCGCCGGAGAACGATCCGGCCCCGGGCCGCAGCGCCGGCGGTGCCCGATGACCACCGTGCGATCCCTCCAGCTGTCGCGGCGGTGGGCGGTCCAGTGCTGGTTCGACCCCCTCAACCCCTGGTTCGGGGCCTACGCGGTGCCTTGGCGTGCCGACGGCAAGCGCATCGGGGCGGCCGTCACCGTCCTAAGGATCACCACCGTGCTGATCTGGCGGCTGCCCCGGCCGAAGGCCTCCCGCGCGGCCGCCTGCACCCCGGTGCCGCCCTGGCGCCGGCGGCGGGTGCGGGACTGGGCCGACTCCGCGTGGGAGTGGATCGAATCGCTGTGGGACTGACCCGCCCGCGCCCGGGAGGTAGCCGCGCGGCGGCTCCCTGAGACGCACACCACCCTTGTCGTGCCCAGCACGATGCACAACGGCCGAGCCGGCCGCCCGACAGTGGGGCGGCCGGCTCGGCCGTTCCGTTCCGAAGCACCATCACACCCTGCCGACCCGGAGGTCTGCCGTGTTCGCGTCCGTCTTCATCCTGCTGTACGTCGCCCATCTGCTGTCCGACTACGCCTTCCAGACCGACTACCAGTCCGGCCACAAGGCGCTGCGCACAGCCGCCGGGTGGCGGGCCCTGGTCGTCCACGCCGGGACGCACGTCGCGACGTCGGCGGCCGCGCTCGGCGCCGGCATCGCTGTCCTGGACCTGCCGCTGACCGGAACCGACCTCGCCGTCGTCCTCGCGTGGGTGGGCCTGTCGCACGGCTTCATCGACCGCCGGTGGCCCGTCCAGTGGTGGATGGAGCACACCGGCAGCGCCGACTTCTTCACCAAGGGCGGGGCGCCGCTCGTCGACCAGGCCGCCCACGTCGCCGCCCTGTTCCTCGCGGCGCTGGGCGCAGCGGGGTGAGCGCCGCAGGTCAGTGCCGAACGGACAGGGGCTTCCGGCGCAGGAGCTTCGCCCACCGGGTCTGGCCGAGGCGGTGAGAGCCGCCGGCGGCCGCCAGGAGGCCGTCAACGGCCTCGATCACCTGCGGGTGCTCGACGTCGGGGAGCTGGGCCTTGCTCAGGGTCCCGAGCAGCCCGTCGTCGGGGTAGTCGGCCCGGAGGGCGGCCTGCTGGCGGTCCGACAGCACGAACAGCCGCTGGGCCTCCGTACGGAGGCTGGCAGCGCGGGCCGGCTCGGTCTCAGCGCTGCTCGCGTCCTTGTCGGTGCCGCGCAGCCATGTCGGGCCGATCTCCTCGGCGAGCTGGACGCGCCACTGGCCGACGAGGGGGATCAGCGCGGCCACGATCTTCCGCTGCCGAGCGGGGGAGAGCTTGCGTGCGTGGCCGACCGCCCGGGCCGTGAAGTCCATCAGCTGCTCGCCGAGGATCGGGTCCGACACGTAGGTGCTGCTGCGATCGAGCTCCTGGCGCGCGTGCACCAGGTCGGATCGCAGGTCGATCACAAGGGTGCGCAGCTCGACCTCGGCGGCGGCCTGCGCCTTGGCGTGCTCCTGGCGACGAGTGATCCAGGCGGCGATCAGGGCGGTAAGGGCGACGGTCGTGAAGGCGGCGATCGGCACCCAGGTGGGGACGGTTATCAACGAGGCGGGTCTCCTTCGGTTCGGGGGGGGAGGGGCGCCCGCCGAAGAGCAGCGGGGCGGCCAGTGGAACACCTCAACTCCCCCATGGGCCCCCGAATTCCCGGCCAGCACGGCGGAACGCGGGCGGGCCGCCGAGCGGGGTGCTCGGCGGCCCGCCGGGTCCTACCGGGCCTTGACGATCGACGGCGGTCTCGGCGCGGCGGGCACCTTCACGGCGGGCGCGGGCGGGGCCTTCGGCTTGGCGGCCGGGGCCGTCGGCTTTGCCGGCGCGGGCACGGCGGCCCCCGGCGGCGCCAGCGGCGCAGGGCCGCTCTCGGGCGTCCGGCTGCTGCTCGCCGGGGTGTTCAGGACGTACGGCCGGGGGCCAGCCGGGACGTAGTCGCCGCTGCCCTTGGACGACACCGTGCCGCACCGGGGGAGGGACCGCCGGTCGTCCTCGGGGCCGTCGGCGGCGGCGACCGCGACCAGGAGGAACGCGGCGAAGGCGAAGGCGAGCGCGCACGCGGTGAGCAGCAGCGGCAGCGCCGGAACGGTCGCCGTGGTCGGGCGGGTGGGGCGGAACATGCGGGTGAGCCTTTCGGTCAGGGGAGGAAGGGGAGCACCGCGGCGGCCTACATGAGCGGCTGCGCCTGGCGGCCGTCGTAGTCGCCGGCGTCCGGGAAGCGGCCTTCGACGTCGGGGAGGAGGACCTGCCAGACGTCCGGCTGGTGACCGAACAGGGCCCGCATGCCGGTGAAGGGCCGGGGATCGGTCGCGCGCCGGAGCCGGACGGGGAAGCCGACGAGGACGCCGGTCACCTCCAGGCCCTCGGTGGCCTTGAGGCCCTGGAGGATGAGCTGGTCGACCGTGTTGTTGAGGACCGCGCCGGCGAGCTCGGCGGGCAGGCCGGCGAGGGCGAACTCGTAGTCGCCGTGCCCGGGCAGGGAGCACACGCCCACGGTGTACGCGAAGGGCGGCTTCACGCCGTCCGGGTCGAAGACCCACCGGATCGTGTGTCCGAACCGCCGGATGATCCGGTTCGTCTCGTCGTCGATGGTGCTGCTGCCCATGAGGCACTCCTCGGACCGGGGTTCGGGCGGGGACGCGGCACGGGCGCAGCGGGGCACTGGCGGGCCTGCTCGGCGAGCTGCGCGGAGACGTCGGCCATCCACGCCCGGAACGCGTCTGGGGGAACACAGCCGGCCGTGGCCGTTAGCGTCCACACCTGCGCCGTGGTGGCCATGCCGGGGAGCGCGGCCGGGGAGGCGGGGAGCAGCGGCCCGTGAGGGATGCGGTGGATCCCGAGGGCGGCGGCCACGTCCCGCGTGAACCAGACGACCTCGCCGTGCCGGACGCGGGCGCGGACGGGCGCGGCGCCGAAACGGAAGACGCGCGACAGGGACGGCATGGGGAGGTTCCTCCGGGGCGGCGGGCGGCTGGCACTGGTACAGACGGAGTGGGAGGCCGATCCGCTACACCCCGCCGGCGTCGGGCCGGGCGGGGCGCAGCGGCGGCGGCCTCACAGGATGTTGCGGCTGGACTCCTCGAACCGCCCGGAGGTCAGGTCGACGATGAGGTGCGCCCCGTCGAGCGGCGGCCGCAGCGCCGAGTACTCATCCAGGAGGTCCACGTACCGGCCGTAGGCGTCCTCGAACGCGTCGTCCTCCCCGACCTCGGGGTACTCCATGCGCGCGACCGTGCCGTCCTTGCGGTGGAGGTAGAACCTCTCCTGCTGCCAGTGCGGACCGTTGCCGTCGTCGCCGTCGTACGTGACGAACTCGACCCGGGCGACGTCCTCAGGGTCGACCAGGGCCCGCAGGGCGGCGAGGAGCGCGGCGCGGGTACGGCCGGTCAGCTCCTCGGTGCACCAGCTAATGCAGTCGTACACGGACTTGCTGCTCATGACCCGCAGGAGCGCCCGCAGCCGCTCTTCGTCGGTGAGCAGCGCGGCGGGGTCGACGGCGGCCGGGAGCAGGACGGCGGGGGCGCGGGTGACGCCGACCTCGATGGTGTGGATGTTCATGCGGAGGTTCCTTCCGGGAGTTCGGGCAGGGTGTATCCGGCGGTCTCCAGGCGCGCCACGAGGTCGTTGACGTCCAGGCCGCCGACGTCGTTGGACTCGGTGACGTACTCGGCGACGATGCGCAGGACGGCGGCCGGCTCGGGAGCGGCCCACTCCAGCACCGTGTGCCGGAGGAAGGGGCCGACGTACGTGGCGCGGTGCTTCTCCGTGGGCCCGTGCGGAGCGCGGCCGCACGTCACGGCGTCCGGTCCGTCTTCGGGGCCGGGCGCGCCGCACAGGGCGTCGGGCTGGTTCAAGGGCTCTCCTGGAGCAGCCGGGGGGCGGGCCGGCGGTGGTGCCCCGGGGCCGCGCGGCGCGGCCCCGGGGCGGGACGGGGGTCAGGGCAGGAAGGTGCGGGCGGCCTTGGCGATCGCCTTGCCGACGGTGCGCAGCTCGGCCGGGAGGCTCGGGGCCCCGTCGGGGAGGTCGATGGTGACCGTCTCCCGGTCCGGGTAGTGCTTCCAGCCGAGGACCAGGTCGTCGTAGTCGTCGACGTACAGGCGCAGCTCCGGGGTACCGCCGGGGCCCCACAGCAGCCCGTACGCGCCGATGTAGCCGGAGTCCGCGCCCCATCCGTCGCCGAGGGCTTCGGCGGCCGCACGGGCGTAGTCGGAGATCCCGTACGCGTACTCCCTGCCCAGGCCCTTCTCCTCGGGCCGCTCGGGCGCGAACGGCGGCGGGACGACGACGATCAGGGTGTCGCCGACCTGCGGCTGCTCGAAGTCGCCGAGCTCCACCAGGGCATCGGCCACCCCCGAGCGCTCAAAGTCCTTCGGGTACGGCGTCCCTATCCAGGCGTCGGTGAAGTACGCCGTGGCGTCCCACGTGGCCCACGCGGGGCCGTCGTCGTACTCGGTGGTGACGCGGAAGCCGATCGCGGCCGGGCGGCGCTCCTTCGGCTCGTCGTCGAACCACTCCGCCAGGCGGTCACGCAGGTCCTCCAGGAGCTCCCCGTACTCGTACCGGGGCGGGGTGACGTCCTTGGTGTACGGGCGCGGCTTCTCGCAGGCGCTGCACGCGTCGGTGTTCAGGGTGTTGACGGTCCGGCAGACGCAGCGCCACATCAGGCCCTGGTGCGCCGCCAGGTCGGCGAGCTCCGCCCGCTGGGAGGGGAGCGCGGCGCTCAGCAGGTAGTCGAGGGCCGGAGTGGCGGTGTTGCGGGTCATGGGCTGGGACAAGGTGTGTCCTTCGGATTGGCCGTACGGCGCGCGGGCCGGCGGCGGGGCGGGTCAGGCGTGGGTGAGCTGGGGGGCGTCGGCGAGCGACGCGAGGAGGGGGCGCACGAAGGTCCGGGCGAGGGGCAGGTCGGCGCCCCGCCACGCCGAGGTGGAGCGGATCGCCTTCCAGTGCTCCTCGGTCATGGGCAGGGCCGGGGCGCCCGCGCAGTGCGGCACGGTGCCGGGGGCGTGCGCGCCGGTGATGTCGACGTGGGCGCCGTCGGGCCGGGTGACGACGATGTGCCCGATTCGGCACGGGCACTCCTCGTCGCTTTCGTCGCCGCACATCCGGTCGGTGCCCCAGCACTCGGAGGTGAGCAGCGCGGTCGTCGGCCAGCCGGTGACCTCGTGCAGGGCGAGCGCCAGGGCGTGGCACTGGCCCTCGGTGAACGCCCGGCGGGCCGTGTCGTCCAGCCGGCCCGGGGTCACCTCGAACCGGGTGTGCCACTGGCCGAGGACGGTGACGGGCCGGTCGTCGGGGAGGCCGAACGCCTCCGTCAGGGCGGTCATCACGTCGTCGAGCCGTTCGTCCGCCTCCAGGGCGTACGTGAAGCGGTCCTCGTCGTAGGCGGGCATCGCGGTCTCCGGGATGTCTCCGTCGTCGTCGGCGTACTCGCTCAGGGCGACCAGGTGGGCGGCGTTCATCGCCCGGTAGTCGGCGATGGCGGCGTGAACGACGGCGAGGGGGGTCGGGTTCTTCGTCATGGCGGGCAGGGGTACCGGGCGCCGGGGTCTTACGTCTGGCCCCGGGCCGGGCGCAGCGTGCGGGGGCCGGGCGCGCCCCGGGCCGGCTGCGGCGCGGGCCCGGGGCGCGGGCGGGGAGGGGTCAGGCGAGGCCGGTGATGGTGATGTCGGCGGCCCGGTCGGGGGTGCCGAACAGGTAGGTGGCGAGCACCTTCGGGATGTCCGACTCGGTGGTGTAGCCGGGGACGATCTGTACGGTCTGGTACAGCGGCTTGCCCTCGTACTGGGCGGCGAGGCCGGGGCCGGTGGCCCGGAAGTGGACGGCGCGGGTGTACGGGTCGGTGTCCTCGGGGGCGGTGGCGACGGCGTACCGGGCGCGGCCGCCCGCGTCCTCCAGGCGCACGGTGCGGAACGCGGCGAGGGCGAACGCGGCCCACGTCTCGCGGGCGGCGGGGACCGTCGCGATGACGATGCTGTCGCTCTGCCGGATGGCGGTGACGTCTTCGAATCCGGCGCTGGTGAGGCTGTTGCGGACGGCGTCTCGGAGCTGCGTGACGGTGGGGTTGGACATGAGGGTCCTCCGGTCGGAAGGGGGCAGCACCGCGCCGGCGCGCGGGCGCCGGGGTGCTGCGGGAACGGGCGGGGATGGTGCCGGGCGGGAGCGGCTTGGGTCGCGCGCTCCCGCCCGGGAGGCCGGTCCCTAAGCGGGAAGGGGCTGGCCGCTCTCGGCGCGCTCCGCGTTGATCTCCTCGGCGTTCTCCTCCAGGAACCGGAACCACTTGGCGTACGGGCCCTCCTCCTCCCAGCGCACGCGGGCGAGGGTGAGGGCGTGCGCGTCGCTGTCGCTCTCGCCGTGGCGGAAGCCGTAGCGGGCGAGCCCCTGTGCGGCGAGTTCGGCGTCCACGGTGTCCCAGGGGCGGCCGCGCCGGAGCCAGTCGGTGCGGATGACCGAGTGGAGGGGGAAGTCGTGCGCGTGCTCGCCGGTGAGCGGCGAGACGACGTAGTAGAGGACCTGTCGGGGGGCCGGGGACTCGTCGGGGGATTCGGGCGCCGGGGCGGGGTGCGCGGCGAGGATGTTCCGGGCCCGGTCGAGGGCGAGGTCCCAGTGATACCGGGTGAGCGTGCCGGCGCGGGCGCGGCTGTCGAGGTCCGCCCATGCCTTGTTGAAGCCCTCGGCGGTGGCCCAGTCGTCGTGGGGGAGCCAGGCGGCCGGCTCGTCGCCGACGTACTCCCACACTTCCTGGGGGCCGATGTAGGGGCCGCCCTCGCGGATCGTGTCGATGACGTTGCCCCGGTGGCTGTCGATGGCCTTGCGGGCGGCGGGGTGCAGCGCGGCGAACAGGTCGGCGGCGAGGGTGTACTGCTCGCGGTCGCGCTCGGCGTCCGCCTGGGCGGCGGCCGCCGCGTTGAGCTTGTCGCGGCACCGGTCGTGCAGGGTGGAGAGGGGGAAGGTCTCCGCCTTGGCCATGGTGAAGAAGTTGGTGCTGCGGTTGTAGTGCCCGCGCGGCTTGATCCGGCGGTTGCACAGGGCGCGGCCGTCGGGTCCGTAGACGTGCCAGAGCTCGGAGGAGGACTCGGTGGTGGCCCAGACGCGGGCGGCGGCGGGGTCGGTGCCGATACGAGGCATGGGTGTCCCTTTCTGAGGCGTGCGGCCTTGGTGTTGACCCCCTCGCTCTTGGGGGCCAACAAGGAAAACTGTACACCAACTTTAGTCCGATGGGTCACGCGCCCCCGAACAAGCCGGAGTTCCCCCGGTGCTCCTGCGCCGCCGCGAGCGCAGCCATCCGCGACCCGTACGTCCCCCGCCACCCGCACGTGCACGTAGCCGAGGCCGACGCGTCGTAGGAGCGGCCCGCCCACAAGGACGACTGCACCCACCCCTTCGGCCCCGACGTCCGGGTCAGGTGCCGTGCGGCCGGGGCGCACAGCAGCCGCAGCCCCGCGTCCACCACGCCGGCGACGCGCCAGTCGTCCCACTGCGCCCCCTCCAGCCGGGCGGACAGCTCCACCCCAGCGTCCGACGTCACCGCGATCCGGCCGTCCGGCCAGACCCGCGCGGACGCCCCGGGCACGCCCCACCCCACCGACCCGTCCGACTGCCGGGGCACGCCGTTCGCGTGCGTCCGCGTCATCCTCGCCAGCAGCCGCACAGACGCCGGGGCCATGCCCGGACGCCGGTGATCGGCGGCGGCCGGGGCATGCGCGGCGAGCGCGGCCAGCCACGCCTCCACATGCCCGTACGCGGCCGGGCGCAGCGTCACCAGGGCGGCACGCTCGCCGTTGCCCGCCCGGACAGCGGCCCGGACGAACTCCCGCCCGGGGGCCCCGGCGTACTTCCGCAGCCGGACCGGGCCGTGAGGCGTCGGGTAGTCGGTCGTCTCGCGGTCCGCGAGCAGGAGCAAGCCGGGCATGGGGGCCTCCAGGGCGAGGGGGAGCAGCAGGGGCAGGACAGGGGCGGCGGCGCGCCCCGTCGCCCGTCCGGGTGAAGCGCGGGGCGCCGGGGGGAGAATCGACGCCCCGCGATCGTCATGTTCGTGAGCGGGCGCGCCCGGCCCGCCGGGTCAGGCCGGGCAGGGCTGGGGGTGAACGCGCCGGCGGGCGCGCTCCAGGACGGCCGGGCGCCGCTCGGCCGGTATCGGCAGGTGGTGCTTCGCGTACTCGTACGGGCCGTCGCCGGGGGCGGGCATCCGGTGCACCACGAGCACCCCTCCGGGGAACGCGCCGCTCGGCCGGGTGATCTGGAAGACGACCCGCGTACGGCCCATACGGCGCACCCACGAGTAGGTGACGTCCTCCCGGTCCGGCACGGCGTACCGGGCCGGGCCGATGCTCAGCCGGTAGAACGTGCACGCGGTCGGCGCGCCCGGCTCGTCGTGCTCGCGCTCCCAGTGCCCGCACCGGGAGCAGCCGGGGGTGAGCGGCGGCCGCTCGCACGGCGCGGCCCGGTAGACCGGCCCGAGGACGGCGGGGAGCATGCTCGCGGTCGGCCCGAAGGTGAAGACGACCGTGCCGTCCGGCTCGACGGCGGCGGCGCCGTGGGAGTGGAGCGCAGAGGCGAGCACGGAGCGCACCAGGGCGCCGGAGACCGGCACCGCGGCGCCGTCGCGGCGCACGTCGTTCAGGGCGTACGCGACCTTGGGGGCGTCCAGCGGGCGGGAGATGGCGAGCGGCAGGGAAGCGGTAGCGGTGGCCATGGCGGGGTCCTCTCGGCGGCCGGGCGGCACAGGCGGTGGGGGAGGGTGGCAGAGGGCGGGCGTTTGTGGCCCGGGGCGCGGCGGCGCGCCCCGGGCAGTAGGCGTTCAGGCGTAGAAGCGGCGGGCGCGGAGCAGGCGGGGGGCGTACGGCACGGCGGCGTCCTGATGCCGCTCGACAACATGGCGCAGCGCGTTGTCCCGGGCGGCTTCGGGGGTGCTTTCGATGCCCCACTTCGGGCAGTCGTAGGACGTGAGCCGGCCCGCGCACGCGGCCCCGGCGACCGGCACGTTGAAGAAGTGCACGCCACACGACCAGCCGTAGGGGTACGTCCCGTTCCAGCGGTGCCGGTAGGCCACGGCCACGGGGCCGGGCGCTCCGGGCTGCGTCAGCCACGCGTCGACGACATCGCGCACGTCCGGGTTGAGAGCGTGCGGGGTGACCATCTCCCAGGACAGGGCCAGCGCGGGCCACTGGTCGGCGGGAAGCGGGGCGTCGGTGATCAGCGGGGCGACGGCGGGGAACTCCGGCCAGTCGGCGGGGGCACCGATCGGGCGGGGGAGCGGCGCGGGCAGGGACAGATGAGACATGGGGATCCGTTCGAGGGTCGGGCCCGGGGCGCGGCTGGCGCGCCCCGGGCCGGCGAGGTGGCGCCGGGTCAGGACCCGGCTTCGCTGTCGGGGTTCGGGTACTGGGAGGCCGGGTTGCGCAGCAGGGCGAGCGCCGCGCCGTAGAAGACATCGATCGGGGCCGGGTCGGCGGTGAACGCCTTCGCCCGGTCTCGCGCGGTCTCCAGGGCGCGCGTGATGGCGTCGAGCGGGTACTGCTCGGGCGGCAGGGCCGGGATGACCTCGAAGCTGTCCCCCAGCGGGACGCCCTCGGTGCTGTGAAGCTCTTCCCAGTCCTCGCCGGTGGGCCAGTGCCCGACGGTGAGCGAGCCGTCCGCGCGCAGGTCGAGCGCGATGTACCCCAACTCCGGGCGGTCGGCCCGCTCAACGGCGAGCGTGACGGTCTCCTCGGCGTCGGAGACGTCGACGACGGCCAGGGGGCGAAGCTCGTCGTTGGTGATCAGGAAGCGCATGGGGGTTCCTCTCGGGTGGGTCGGCCCAGGGCGCGGCCGGTGCGCCCCGGGCCGGCGGTCAGGTGGCGGGCTGGGCGGCCGGGCGGGTGAGGGTGACGAGCGTCGGCCACAGGCGGCGCGCCCCGTACGTGGCCCGGAAGTACCGGTGCGTCTTGGGGCGGGGCGGGTCAGTAGCGGGGGCGGGTGTCGGCGGCGAGCACCCGCAGCGCGGCGGCGTACTCGGGAGTCCCGGGGCGGTGGGGGAGCGCGCGGAGCAGTGTGGGGCCGCCGGGCCGGCTCGCGACCGTTACGCACAGGACGGTCGCGGCGCGGGCGTTGCGGCACTCGGCGGGGAGCCCTTCGGCCGTGCAGGGGCCGGGGCCCGTGCAGTCGGCGGACACGGGGGCGGGCGCGGGGCCGCACTGGCGGTTGCCCATGGTGGCGCAGTCCCATCCGGACTCATCCTCATCGATCCGGCCGTCTCCGTTGTCGTCGCCGTGCGGCGCGACGGTGGCGGTGCGTCCGGCGTCGGCGGCGGCGCCGTCCAGGGCGGCGCCCATGGCGTACGCGGCGAGCAGGGCCAGGGCGAGGAGCAGCAAACCGGCGGCAAGGTTGAGCGCGCGGTCGAGGATGCGGCGCATCAGGAAGTCTCCGATCGGAGGGGGCGCGGCAGGGGCGCCGCGCCCTGGTGGGCGGCGGGAGGTCAGGCGGGGCAGCAATCGCCGGCGAGCTGCCGGTGGCGGTGGCACGTGGCGCGTCCGTCGGCCGCGATCACGCCGTACTGCTCGCACGTGTCCTCCAGGCCGGCAAGGCGGCCGAGGGCCGGGCCCTGGGCGGGGTTCCGCAGGAGGGCAACGTGCATGTCCCTGAGGGCCCTGAGGGCGTCGGCGGGGGCGTCGGGGAGCTGCGTGCGGCGGACGCGGCCCGTCGCGGCGGCGAGGACCGCGGCGAGGGCTTCCGCGACCCGCAGGGAGTTGAACCGGCGCACGGCCCGCTCCCGCGCCGCGTCGATGTCGGGCGCCACGGGGGAGTAGACGGCGTACTGCGTGGGGGTGCGGCCGGTCCGGCGCTCCCAGGCGGCGTTGTGCTGCCAGTCCGCGTAGTTGCCCCACGCGTGGGTGCGCGGGTTCCGGCAGGGGTGCGCCTCCTGGAAGACGGGGTCCACGGAGTACGGGGCGCAGGTGACGCACGGGCGGCCGAGCCAGTAGGCGTTGGAGCTGTCGTAGGTGCCGTCCGGGGTGAGGACGCACGCGAGGAAGATGCGGCCGATGTCGGCCGGGGCGCCGTCCGGGAGCTTCACGCCCAACAGGCGGGCGGTCGTCAGGTCCGTCAGGGCGGCGGTGAAGTCCTCGTTCGCCTGCTCCCGCTCCTCGCCCCACACGCCGTGGTCGTTGAGCTTGTCGAGCGCGGCCCGGTAGCGGGTGAGCGCCGTCTCGGGGGCGGTGAGGTAGCCGATCGTCTGATCGAGCCGGACGCACCACGTCTCGTCGGGGTCCAGCTGGAGTTCGGATGTGGGGACGGTGTGACCGCACGGGCAGTGCGCACGGCCGTCCGCGAGGATGCTGGGGGAGTGCACGCAGCACCGGTCACAGATGAGCGACGTGGTGCTGTGGCGCGCGGGGCTGTCGAGCATGAACGTGGTCATGGCGGTGTCCTCCGGGGACGGGCGTTCGGGGTGAAGGAGAGGGGCCGGGCGGCGGCGGAGGGGGGAAGGCCGGCCGCCCGGCGGCACACGGGGCGCGGTGGCGCTCTACGCGGCGGGGACGTACTCGGCGGTGCGCTTGTACTTGCCGCATCCGGCGGGGAGCGCGGGGTCCGTCAGGCGGTAGACGAAGACCTTGATCCACTTGCCCTTGGGGTAGCCCTTGCACGGCTTGGTGCGCGTCCGGGTTCGGAGCGGGGTGTTGTAGCCGTGGTGCGCGGCCCGGTACTCGGAGGCGACGTACCGGCCGGCCCACGAGCCGTAGCGGTCGATCTCCGTCTCCTCCATGCCGAGGATCGTCAGGTAGTCGCTCACCTTGACGCGTTCGGTCATGTCGCGGTGCTCGCGGTTGGCGCGGCGGCGGTCTCGCAGGACGGCGGCGGCGGTACGCCGGCGGGCGCGGCGGGCGGCAGCAGACACAGAGGTCCCTTTCTGGTGAGGCCGGGCGACGGGTGCGGCTCGCTCTTGCCGCTCCGTTCCGGTCGGTGCTCCACCAGCATAAGGGCAAGCGATGGCGTTTGTACACCAGATTTAGGAAGAGGGTCCGGGTCCCCTCTCGCGCGACCCAGGGGGGAGTTCATCAAGGAAAGGGGATTGACGCCCACGCCTAAAATCGGTGTACAGTTCTCGTCGTTGGCCCCCAAGAGCGAGGGGGCCGGCCAAGCACCCCGTGCTCCCAGAAAGGCCATACGCCCATGTCCGTCACCCTGGCCAAGGTCACCGACCACAACCCCGCCGGCGACACCGACGAACCGCTGTTCATCACCGTGCGCACCGAGCCCGACGGGCGCGTCACCGCCGTCGAACTGACCGACTGCCCCCCGTGGAACGACTCCGTGTTCCGGGAGAACGGCCGGTCCACCGTGTGGCAGACCCCCCTTCCCGCCTACGAGGGCGACCCCGCCCACGCGATGAAGGTGCTCGACCTCGCCCACTCCACCACCTACCGCAACGAGAACGGCACCGAGTGGAGCAAGGGCGAGGAGGAAGCCCGGGCGTTCTACAACAACCGCACCGAGGAGCGCGCGTTCCTCCGGGCCGCGGAAGCGCGCCTCATCCTCGCCGGCTTCCTCGACGGGTACACGGGCATCGTCCGGTGCCAGGACTACGGCCTCACCCTCGTCGGCGCCGAAGAGCACTGGGCCTTCCGCAACCACGACGGCGCGTGGGAGTTCGCCACCCGGGACTTCCTCGCCATGGAGGGGTGGGACCACAAGGGCACCATCGCCCCCGCCGACGCGTCGCCGGCCCGTGTCGCCGCCGCCGTCCTCATCCAGCTCGCCGACGCGAGCGACGTCGACCTCGCGCAGCTCCGGCCCCTGGCGCGGCTGCGCACCCGCATCGGCGTGTGGCGCCTGACGCCCCACTGGCGCAACTCCAAGCACCGGGCCCGCCTCGCCTACTCCCAGTACCGCTACCGGGCCCGCGAGGTCTACGGCCGGTACCGCCACCGGGTCACCGTCCGCATCGACCGCGACAGCTGACCCCCGGCCGCCCGGGGCGCACCGCACCCGCCGGTGCGCCCCGGGGCCGGCCCACAGCCGCCCTCGTGACACGCGCGCGCGTAGAACGGTTCAACGAAGTTCAACGAGATGTTCCTTTCGCAGGTCAGAGGCTTGCGCTGTTGGCGGTGAGGTTCCCCGCCGCGCGCCCGTCCTGCTCCCCTTTCACCCGCTTTCGCCCTACGGGAGTTCCACCGTGGAGTTCAACGAAGTTCCCCCCGCCGTCGCGCAGTACGCCCCCTTCACCGATCCGGCCAACGCGACGTTCCCCGCCTACCGCGTGTTCGCGTACGGGCCTCACGTCCTGTCCCGCCAGAAGGGACAGGTCATGTCCGGGGCCCTGATGCGCGCCGTGCTCCTCAACGTCACCCGCGACCACGACGGGGCCATGTCCCGGGACGAAGTGACGGGCGCGCTCGCGTACTGGTACCCGGACCTCCCGGACGTGTTCGTGGCGCACCCCGACCCGGACCCCGACCGGCCGCTGTGCGCGAAGTGCGGGCAGTGGAAGAGCGAGCACGCCAACCCCAACGGCACGGCCTGCAACGCCTTCACGGTGCGCCCCGCCGGGCACCCCGACACCGCCGAGTGCTCCGACTGCCGTCAGCCGCGCCTTCACCACGGCGGCCGCTACACCGTCGCCTGCAAGGGCTTCATCGACGCCTGACCCGTATGCCGGCCCGGGGCTGCTCCCTCCCCCGCCCCGGGCCCGTTCCGCCGCCTCCCGCACATGCCCGCGTCCACCGTCGCCGCGGCTGTGTGCAGGGCGCGCCGTAACCGCGTCTGCCGGGCCACCATGCGCCCGCCCTTCCCGCCTCCCCCGTGACTTCCTGGAGGACTCCGCCATGACCACCGTTGCCGTCGACTACCGCACGCCCTTGCTGGCCTTCCGTACCGCCGTCCGGGCCGTCCGCCAGGACCCGGGGCTCTCCACCCTCATGGACCTGTCCCAGGCCGCCCGTGCGCTCCCCGGCGGCCCCGCGAACAAGGTGCTGGACAGCGAGCAGTACGTGAACCTTCTCCGGGTCCTGGAGCGCGCCGAGGAGTCTCAGCTCTTTGCGCGGATCGAGTACTCCGTCTACACGGTGGTCGAGCTCACCCGGTTCGAGCCGCGTTGGACCCCCGCGTACTCGTCGGACGCAATGAGCGAGGTGACCAGGCTTCTGGCCCTCTGCCACGAGTACCGCCCCGACATGGAGGAGCACCGGCACGACCCGTGGACGCGGGCCGCCGAAGCGGGAGCGCGCCTGATCGGCATCCTCCTGCGGCGCACCAACGCCCGGCCGCTCAACGACCTGATGGTGCGCACCTCGGCGGAGTTCGCCGGCCGGATGCGGACCGCCGTCACATGGGTCGCCCAGATGACCGCCGCACACTTCGCCGAGTACGCCGCGCGCGTCTACGGCGAGTTCCCGATCGGCCCCCGCGTCGCCCGGGAGAACGGCAGCGCCATCACGCGGTGGACCCGGGTCCTCGGGACGCGGCGGTACGTCTTCGACCTCACCGAGGGCGGCTGTCTGGAGGGCTTCCCCCACGGGCGGCTGACCGTCCTCTCCGGTGCGTACGAGCCCATCCGCGCGTTCGCGCTGACCGCCCGCACCCGCCGCAAGGCCCTCGACCAGTTCATCAGCTCCCTGTGATCCAGCCCCGGCGGGGCGTGTCCCGTACGCCCCGCCGGCTGTCCGCACCCACCCATCTCCCACCCTTCTCGGAGGACCCGTCCATGAACACCATCGTTCCCGTCACCCCCGCCGCCGCGGCCCCGCCCGTCCGCTACTTCGCCGAGCACTGGGCCGGCGTGCAGGTCACCCGCCGCTCGGAGGGCGCGCGCCGCGAGGACCGGGTGAGCATCGTCGCCAGGGGGAAGGGCCCGGACGCCGTGGCCCGGTTCACCGCCCCGTACGACTCGGCGGAGGGGTTCGCCGGGGACCGGCTGCTCCACGCCAACGGGTGGCGGGCCCTCGGCTCCTGGGAGTACATCGCCGGCCGCAACGCCTACCGGGCCGAGGTCGAGCCGCTGCGCCCGTACGTGACCGCCGTACAGGCGGCCGTGCGGGCCGTCGAGGAGCGCCCCGCCCACGACACCCTCGGGGCGCTCGACGCAGCCCTGTGCGACGCCCCCGTGGCCTCCGTGGACGACTTCGCCTGGACTTCCCTTCACGATGCGCTGCGGGTCGTGGTGCTCGCCGAGGACGCCGACGAATGGGCGATGCTCGAAGAGCTGCGAGAAGAACTCGCCAAGATCGTGGGCCTGGTGGAGACCGCCACGACGGCGCACCCCGCGTTCCGGGCCCTGGTGCTGCTCGCCGCCCAGTGCGAGACCCGTTACCGCGCGGGGGACGGCGCCGCCTGGAACGCGGCCTGGTTCAACGGCCTGGCCGCCCTGCGGCGGCTGGGCGAGATGGCGCACAGCACCGGCGACCCGACCGTTCTGTTCGGGGCCAGCAAGGCGTTCATCAACTCGGTGGAGCGCGCCATAGCGGCCCCGGCCCTGTACGAGTCCCGGCGCGCGCTGGTCGCCATCGCGCAGGCGTACGGCCTGTTCGTGGTCGGCATGCGTCAGCCCGCGCCCGAGGACTCGTGGGCGGACTACAGCCGCCGCATCGGCCGCGCGGACTATCTGTTCGAGGTCGTCCCGCCGTTCGTGGCCGGATTCCCGGAAGGCGCCATCCGCGTTCAGCGCGTCGCCGAGGACGGGACGCAGGGCCCGGCCCGCTTCTTCCCCCGCAGCCCCGACGACAAGGCCCGGGCCGCCGTCGCGACCGCGCTGTCCCGCATCTGACCTCCCCGCCGGCCCGGGGCGTGCTCGCCGCGCCCCGGGGCCGCCCGGCGCTTCCTCCCCTCGGCCGTACCCGCTACGGCCGTGAGCAGGGCGCACCGTGCCCCCTTTCCCTTCACCCACCGAGGAGAACCCCGTGCTCCCCCTTGCCCCGTCCATCCCGGCCGCCGAGCCGGCCGCGTTCCCCCCGCCGTCCGTGCCGCTGCGCTTCTGGAACGGCGACCGCTACGAGTGGTCCACCGGCGACGTCTGGGAGCGGCGTACCGAGGGGTGGGCGCCCGTCCCGGACAACGGCTCCGGCTGCTTCACCGACGACGAGGTGCGTCACGCCCTGGCGGCCGCCGTCGAGTCGGGGAGCGCCGAGCACCGGTTCGTGCCCGTCTCGCCGGCCGCCTCGCTGCCGGGCCAGCCGGTGAACAGCCTCATGGAGCTGTACGCGCTCCGCCTGACGGCGCCGACCCGGCACGCGTCGCAGTACCTGATGGCGCGCGGCGGCCAGCTCTTCGCGGGCCGCGAACTGCTCGCCAAGCACAACGAGTGCTTCGCGTCGTACTTCCCCGCCACGGTGCCGGTCTGGCAGATGTTGCACGTGGTCAGGACGATCATGCTGGACCACCCCGGCGCCGCGGTGTCGTGGCACCGGCTGTCGGGCCGCCTGTACGCCCGCTACCTGCGCCCCGAGGAGCCGCCCCGCGGCGGGCTCGTTGAGTGCCTGCACGTCTTCGTCCTGACGGCGGCCGACGTCTCCGTGGGTGAGTGACCGTGTCGCACCAGGCCGAGCGTGACGCCGTCGCCGCGCTGCTCGGGGACGACTGGAAGTCCTTCGCCGAGATCCTCGACGCCCGGGGCGAGACCTGGGAGACGACCGACGCCGAGTCCTGGCCTGCCGGAAGCGCCCTGGTCTTCCTCGACCACGGCATCCGGCGTCTGCTGGCGGTCGCCAAGATCATCGGCCTGGACATCAGCCGGGAATCCCTGGAGAGCGAGCGCCGCGCGATCCAGGAGTGGCGCCGCATCCAGCCCACCGACCCGACGCTGCACGACGTCGTGCACAACACCCCGCCGGCGCCGTGACCCGCCGCGCCCGCCCGTTCCTTCCCGAACAGAACTGGAGCCCCGCCATGTCCCGTACCGTCGTTGACCCATCCCTTCCCCTGCCCGACCGGGTCGCCGCCGTCCTCGGCGACGCGTTCCCCCGGCACGAGCCCGGCCGGCGCAACGGCTGGCTCATCGTCCCGCGCAACGGCCAGTGGGCCGTTTCGTGGGAACTCGCCGACGAGGTGAGCATCGAGGGGGTGCAGGCCCCGAAGAGGCTGGAGCTCGCGAACGCGCTGGCGGCCGCCGGGTACGTCGTGAGCCTGCCCGCCTCGTACTACCTGGTCTTCTTCGCCGACCGGCCGCACGACACCGCCGGGCCCCGGTACGAGGTCCACGGGGACACCACCGTGCTCGGCGGTCTGTTCGGCGGCTCCCACATCGTGATGGACACGTGGACCAACGTCGTGATGGCGTCCTTCCGCACTCCGGAGCAGGCCGAGGAGCGATCGGCGGAGCTGGAGCGGGAGCAGGCCCTGGCCGACGCGATCACCAACTCGGCGCGCGGCATGGAGCCGCACCTTCGCCGGGCGGACGAACTCCTCGGGGGCGGGTTCTGGTGGCTGCGCACCGAGGAGCACAGTGTCACCGACGTCCGGCCGCCGATCGTGCACGAGCGCGTTGACGTCCTGGTCAACGTCGCCAACGCCGTACGCCGCGGTGTCGACATTGAGCACTCCGGGCGCCGGGTGGCGTACAGGGCCCCGTCGGGGGAGTTCAAGGTGGCGTGGTGCCCGAAGAGCGGCGCGCCGGCGGTCGGGTACTTCCCCGGGCGCGGGGACGGGGAACGCGTGACGCCGTCCGTGCGCGCGGCGATCGGGCTCCTGACGGACGCGGGCCTGACGCCGGCGCACTTCGGCGAGTCGGTGGGTCACGGCGGATTCATGGTCGAGCAGGAGGGGTTCAAGGTGGGCGTAGCGCCGTTGGCCGAGGGGGAGTCCACGCGCGTGTGGGTCTCGTCCTGCGGGCGGGGCGCCGTTGCCGAGCACGCCCGGGCGGTCGAGGTGCTGCGCGAGGCGGGATGGACGGTGAACCCCGCCGGCTTCGACGACGAGAGCATCCACGAGGCGTTCCCGCCCGCCGGAACGGTCGTGCCGCGCCGGGAGGGAACGACCCTGGGCCACTACCCGAACGATGCGGACGACGAGCACGTCCAGGCCGCCGTGTCCCTGCTGCTGTCCTACGGCTTCAACCCGGCCGAGACCCGGGGGGCCGATGACCAGCTGGCGAACGGGTTCCTCGTGGAGTCGACCACGCAGGGGGCGCACGTGGTCGTGCGGTTCCTGATCGATGGGGAGTACCGGGTCGGGAAGACGACGGACACGTCGCTGCACGCGTACCGGCGCGCCCTGACACACGGCGGGTTCATCGGCGGCTACGTGGACGGGTACTTCCAGATCCACGCGCGGCGGATGGTGGGCCAGGAGCTTGCCGACGTGCGCACGGTGTGGGAGGTCCTGAACCAGTACGGCCACGACCTGGAGTCGCTGCACCTGGAGGGGCTGCGGGTCCGTGGCCACTGGTACACGGGTTGGGCCGTGGTCAGGTTCTGGGACAAGGACCCCGAGAGGCGGCAGCGGCGTGCGGCCCGGATCATCGAAGACCTGACGGAGGCCGGCAGCAAGCCGGAACTCCTGGCGCCGGGCCACCTGAGGGTGGAGGTCTCCCCGGAGGCGTGGGAGGTGCCTGCCGGGATCGGCTGCAACATGGTCGACCACGAGCGGCCCCTCGTTCGCGCCGCCCTGCTGACGCTGGAGGGCTACGGAACCTTCGGCGGCATCTTCAACGACGACATCGCCACCCCGCCGTTCACGCCGCGCGCCGGCTTCCACCTCTTCCCGACCGAGGACGGCGGGCTCATCGTCACGGCGCCGCGGAACGTGGCCCCGAACGGCGATGTGTGGGCGAAGGAGGTCGTGGCGGAGCAGTGGGACACCCACGTGGGGTACGCCGAGGTCTTCCGGGGCGCGGGGTGGAAGGTGCGGCTTCTCGGGCGCCGGGACGAGACCAGCGGGACGCTGGCCGTGCGGCCGCCGGAGAAGTAGTCCGGCCGGGCGGGGGAGGGGTTGGCGCTCGCGGACCCCTCCCCCCGCTCATAAAGTTGGTGTACAGTTAGCTTCGTTGGCCCCCAAGAGCGAGGGGGCCGGCCAGCGCTTTGACCTCCCAGAAAGGCACCCTCGTGTCTCCTTCCACGAGCCCCATCAGCGTCGACACCGCCAACACCTTCTTCGCCGCCGTCCGTGCGGAGCTCGGCAACGGCTGGACGCTGCGCCCCGACCACTCCCCCCGCCACCCGCTGCGTGCGGTCCTCCGCTCGGCGCGCGGCCACCACGTCGAACTCCTCGGCGCGCACGACCACGTGGTCTACGCGACGGCGCACCTCCCCAACCGGGAGCGCGGCACGTTCACCACCATCGCCTACAAGAACACCCCGGAGGCGTACGCCGCCGCCTTCACGTGGCTGGTCACCGGCACCCTCATCCCGGCCCACAACGCCCTGTGCCCCGTCGCGTGCTTCCAGGCCGCCATGAACACCGCCCTCGGCGAGCGGGAGCACACCACTACCTGGGAGTTCGGCACCGCCCACACCTCCTGGGCCCTGCCCGCCAGCGGCCGCGCGCAGCTTGAGGCCCGCCCCGCACGGGTCGACAGCTCCCCCACGGAAGGCGCGGCCAGCGGGCCCGCCCTCGACGTCTCCGCCCGCTTCAACGACCTGTCGTTCGAGCAGACGGTGGCCCTGTTGTCCGTGCTCGACCTCGACAACGACGACAAGCGCCGGCACGCGCCGGTGTTCGGGCGGCCCGCCCTCCGCCTCCACGCCGCTTTCCCCTCGCTGCGCGGGCACGACGTCTTCAACTGGCCCACCCTGGGCGGCCGGTACACGCTCTCCCTCTCCGTGGACCACCGCGTTCACGTCGGGATCCGCTTCCCCGCCGGCGTGCCCCACTTCGGCGTCAAGGTCGACGGCGCCGACAACGTGCTCGCGGCCGCCCGCGCGCTCTGACACACCGCCGCCGCGCCCGCCACCGACCAGTCGCGGCGGCCCCAACCACCTTCCCGGCCCGTCCGCACACGCGCACGGCTGCCCTTGACCTTCCCGGAGCACCACCATGTCCGTACCGACCCCTGGCGACATCGCGTCCGCCACCACCACCCGCAACGCCCACCTGGTCAGGAAGCTGACCGCCGAACGGCAGACGGCCATCGCGGAGCTGGCCGCCGCGAAGAGCGACCTGCACACAGCCCGGAAGCACAGCAGCCGGGCCGAGAGCGCACTGGGGATGCTCGTGCGGTCCGACGAGTACCTGCCGCCCAGTCAGCGCCGTACGGCGGGCATCCGTGACCGCAGCGCATCCCGGCAGAAGGCGGCCGAGGGCAGGATGTACGCCGAAGCGCTGCTGGCCGCGAGCGGGACCGTGCTGCGGGCCGCCGAGATCGCCCTGTGGAACGCGACCGCCGACGACCTCGCCTCCGCCCAGTCGCTTCCGACCGGCTTCCAGGCCGAACCGATCAGCCGCCCCACGTACCCCGCCGTGCTCGCCGCGTTCGAGTTCAAGGCGGTCGATCGCCACCGGGACGAGGACGCGGCCACCGGCTGGCGCGTCACCAGGCCCGGCCCCTGGCCCCGCGAGTTCGTCGAGCAGGTCGTCTACAACTGGGCGAAGGCCGACGGAGCGTGGATCCTCAGCGACTACGCCGGCGTCGTGTTCATCGCGACCCCGGACCGCGTCATCGAGCTCTGGCCCGTCCGCGAAGCCCCCAACGAAGGCGACGTGCTCGACGCCGCGCTGAGCGCGTACGGCCTGCGCTCCCACCCGGACGACTTCGACGGTGTCACCTTCCGGGTGATGGCCGCCGATCCGGCCATCACCGATGACGTCTCCTCGCGGCCGCACCTGCTGATGTACGCCGGCGAGCTGGCCAACCGGCCCGTGCGGGAGCACACCGAGCCGTGGTCCGTCCACCTCCACGACGAGACCGGCGAGTACGTCGAACAGATCTACGCCGCCCCCGCCGAGCTGGGTTGCGCCGAGCAGAGCGCCGCGTGCGCCCGGGCCGTCGCCGCCTGGATGGCCCGCACCACCTCCTGACCCACCTCCCGGCGGCCGGCCACCCCCGGCCGCCCCACACCCCGAAGGAACCCCCATGCCCAACAGCAACCAGACCGCCGGCGACGTCCTCCGCAGCGCCCTCGCCACGCACGGAATCCAGGTGATCGAGGATGTCTCCTGCTTCGCCGTCCCGCTCGACGCCGGGGACCTGACCACCGGTGTCCTCTCCGGCCAGTACATCGCCATGGCCGACCGGGACCCGAGCGTCACCAACCCGGCCGACACGCACACCGGATGGGTCGTGGCGCTCTACGACCCGCACGGCGAGCCGATCCGCACCCTGCTCTACCCGGCGTTCCCCGGCCCCGTGGACTGCGCCGCCGACTCCGCCACCGCGGCGGCCGTCGTCGCCCTGTTCCTGGCCACGGCCGGTGAGCCCGCCGCGTGATCGCCCGGCTTGAGACGTGGTGGGACGTCGGCGTGGACTCGTTCGCCGAGGACGGCGGATACGAGCCGGCCGAGGTCCCCCGCGAACTGTCCTGGTACGTCTCCGCATCCATCATCGACATCGCCGCCCTGGCCGAGGCCGACGGCTACGCATACAGCTACCGCCCCGGCAGCGTCCGGGTGGTCGCCGGGCGCGTCCGCATGACGCTGTCGTGGCGCCTGTGCGCCGACCGTGCGAAGTGGGCCGCCGCCCGTGGCCTCGACCCCCGGGGCCCGCTGCGCCGTGACCTCGCCGAGCACGTGGCCCAAGAGCTCTTCACCCTGCCGTCCGTCTGCGAGACCGACGCCGTGATGACGGCCCGGTACGCCACCGGCTCTGGCCTCATCCGCCGTACCTGGCGGCCGGCCGACCGGCGCCGCGCCACCCTCTGACCCACTTCACTGCCCGGCTCGCTCTGAGCCGGGCTCCAGAAAGGAATCTCCATGTCCACCTCGATGCTCAGCCCCACGGGCGCGAAGATCCTCGACAGCAACGACGGCGGCCTCGTCACCGGGCACCCCGCGGCCCTGGCCAAGCTCGAAGGTGACCGCCTGATCGTCAAGCAGGTTGACGGCACGCGCCGGATGACCGCCGCCGGCCGTGCGGCCCTGGACGCGTGGCGTGAGGCGAATCCGTCCTCTCGGTCCCTCCAGTCCCTTCCGGCCAGCGTGGGCGTCCTGCCGAAGCTGCCCGAGCGGCAGCACGAAGCCGTGCTCACCGCCGCCCGCCGCCCCGATCAGCTCGTGGCCGGACGCGACGACGCTCGCGGCGAGAACCGAGACGCGCCGTGGTTCCGCGAGTCCACCCTCCGGAAGGTCAACCAGGCGGGGTACGCCAACATCCGGCCCGAGACCTGGGACACGTCGGCGGCGACGTGGGAGGACACCGGCCGGTCGCTCTACCTCACCGAGCTCGGCCGCGAATACGCCCGGCAGCGCGGCGGCATCAAGGTCCGCCGCCGACGGGTCGTCATCATCGCGTGCGGACAGAAGAAGCAGCCGGACCCCGGGGTCAACGAGTACGGCAACCCGCTCGCGGGCTACCCGGCCGGCGAGCTCTACGTGGGGGACTACCACCGGTCCCTGCGCGGCGCGGCGGACGCCCTGACCGACCCGTCGCTGGTCTTCATTGCCTCCGCGCTCCACGGCCTCGTCCCCCTCGCCCAGCCCCTCCACCCGTACGACGTCAGGGTCGGCGAAGAGAGGGCCGTCACGGCGGAGAAGATGGGCCAGCACACGGCCCGCCTCGGGCTGGACGACGCCGACGTCATCTTCCTCGGTGGGAAGGAGTACGCGGACCTGCTGCGGCCCTCGGTCCCGCACCTCTATGCCCCGCTGGCCGGCGGCATGGGGATACAGCGCGGGCAGTGCGCCCGGGCCCGAGAGGACGCCGCCCTGCGCGCAGCGTGGTGGAAGGCCGCGGCCGCGCTCTACGAGCAGCCCCCCGCCGCCGCACCGGCGCCTCCGGTCCCCGCGGCCAGGGCCCGGCTGCTGGCCGCGCTCGGCGAGTACGGCATCGTCCCCGGCCGGGAGCTGTCGTGCGTCTACGACACCGGCAGCGCCCATTACCAGGTGCCCATCCCGTTCACCCGCGGCGCCGTCGGCTTCCTGTCGATCGTCGGCCGCGACGGCTCCGTCGACCATCCGGCCGGCGAGCACACCGGATGGTCGATGCTTCTGCACGACGAGTGCGGCGACCCTGTCGGCGACCCGGTCCACATCAGCGGGGACGGCTCCACCGTGCTCGACTGCCTCGCGGACTCCGCCGCCCTGGCCGCCGTTGTCGCCGACTGGATCACCGCTCCGGTCTCGCGTCACTGCGACTGCTACGCCCAAGAGGGCCATGGGCGGCCGCACGACCGGGAGTGCAATCGCTACCGGCGCCCGGCCAGGGCCGTGCAGTGAGTGCCGGGTGCGCAGTTGACCGCCCTGGCCGGGCCGGGGAGTAGGGAACGGCATCACCCTTTCGGGTAACGGGGGCTTACCGTGATGGGTAAGGCCCTGTTACCTTCGGACTTCCGGACGGGTTCCTGCGCGTCCGGACATACGGCGCCGCCGCCATGCAGTGCTGCGGCTACCAGGGAGTAGACCCATGCGGACCTTGCAGTCGACTCACGACCGCGTCACCGAAGACCTGGACGAGGAAGAGCGCGACGCCCTCGTCGCCCTCGCCCGCGCCGGCACCAAGTACCGCTCGACCTACGCAGCCGGCCGGTACCAGGAGGAGAACGCCACCGTCGAACTGCGCGCCTACGTCACCGAGGACGGCGAGCAGCGGTGGGCCGTACTCAGCAACAACCCGGCCAGCTCCGACGTCACCGACACCGCGGACGAGGACAAGGCGGTCGCCGCCTACGAGGCCGAGGTCCGCGAACTCGCCGAGTGCGCGGGGAAGGACGACCCGCCGTGGTGGACGGAGAGCGACGTCGCCGGCATCCCCCACGGCCTCTACAACCTCCTCGTCGAGCGGCAGGACGGCGGGGAGTGGACGACCGTCCACGAGGCGAAGGAGCACCTGGGGCGCGTCCCGAGCGTGCCGGGCTACGTCGTGCGGGACGGCTGCGAGCCGTGGGCGCTGACCGGCGCCGCCGAGTTGCTCGCGGAGGAGATCGCGCGGGAGCAGGCCAGCATGAACTACAACGCGGCCATCCACACGGCGCTGGGGTGGCCGGTGACGGACCCGACCGCGCAGACGGTCCGCGTGACCGTGACCGGCGTGGGCGCCGACGGCGAGGAGACCCACACCGAAGAGCGCCAGGTGCCCGAGGAAGTCCCCACCACGCAGGAGATCGAGGAGCACCGCCAGCACATGGCCGCCGTGCACGCCGAGATGGCCGAGCGCGCCGCGTACGACGCCTACGACGACTGATCACCCTCCCCCGGGGCCCGGCCGACCGGCCGGGCCCCGTCTTCCTCTTGGAGCAGCACATGCAGAATCCCCTGGACCATGCGGCCCGGGTCCTGGCCGAGACCGATCCGGTCCGCCGCTTCCACGCCGCCGAGGCCGCCGCCGAGGCCGCCGCCGCCCCCTACAAGCAGGCAGCCGAGGAGGCGTTGGCGGAGCTGATCGCCCAGCACGGCGGGAACCGGGCCGCGGCCGCCCGCGAACTCGGCAAGACCCGGCAGGCCCTGTACATGCGCAAGAAGCGGGACCCCGCGAAGAGCAGCAGCGTGGCCGCCGCGGAGCAGGTGCAGCCCGCCCGGCGCTTCGACAGCCTGGAGGAGGCCGAAGACGCGCTGCGTGACTGGGCGGGCGATCAGCAGGAGGTCACCGACCGGCTCGACGTCCTCCTCCTGGGCGCGCTCGCCGCCGGCGCCGACCCGGTCGACATCTCCGAGAACAGCGGCGTCGGTCTCGACACGCTGCGCCGGATCCGGCCCGCCGGGAACATCGCTGTCTCCCGGCTGAACGAGTACGGCCCGGAGATCGACGACTTCGCCCGCGCCGTGCACGCCCGCGCCGCCACCCTGCGCGCCGCCGCCACCTCGACGGCCGAGCACGCGGCCGCCGACATCTGGCGTCACGCCGCCCGGGAGATCGCGCGGAACGCCGCCCCGGCCGCGCTCATGCCCGACCACGGGCTCCGCAAGGAGGACTTCGCCACGGTCGAGGACTTCGTTGAGGCCGTCGTCACCCGGAAGCCGAGCGAGGAGGAGGAGGCCGAGGACGCGAAGCCGCTGTCCCCCAGCGCGTCGGCCGGACCCGACGCCTACCTCGCCGCCACCTACGTCGCCTTCCGCCGCGAGGCCGCCCGCGGGCGGCTCGGGAGCGAGCGGACGCCGCAGGAGGCCGCCGTCGGCGAGGCGGTGCAGGCCGCGTTCGGCGAGCTGGCCGACGCGATCCTGCACCTGCGCACCACCGGCCAGGTCCCGCCCGCCCTGCTCACGGAGGCATCGTGACCTACCCCGGCATCGCATACGTCACCGAGGACGACCTGGAGGCCGCCGCCGAGTTCAGGGAGAGGCATGAGAAGGAGCCGGGGGCCTTTATCGATCTGCTCTTCGGCGTCAAGGACTACGGGCCCACCGCGATGCTCAACCCGCGGGACCAGGAGGCCGTGGGCGCGACGCTCACGCTCCATCTCTCCGGCGCGGCGGCGCAGGACCGTCTCCTGCCCGTCCTGCGGGCCGTGGGCCGGGTCCACTGCCAGGGCGCGGGACCGATGCTGCCGCTCGGCGCGGTCATGCTCGGCGGCGAGATCGCCGCCCGCTACCTCCACCAGCAGCTCTCCCACAGGCACCCCCCTGTCCTCCTCGCGCCCCTCCAGACCGCCATCGGCCTCCAGTGGCCCCTCCCCGGGGAGGAACGCCCCCAGGAGCCCGATCACCCCGCGAGGGCGGCGGTGGCGCTCCTGCGCCTCGCGAACGGCCCGCACCGGCACGCGTTCACCCTCACCGAGATCCAGGCCATGCGCCTGGTCGCCCGCACCCTGCCGGGCGAGGGCCTCCAGCAGCGGCTACGGTGCGCCGCCGGCGTCTGCGGCACCTTTGCTCGGGGGCGCATCCGCTTCGACCGTGACGTCCTCACCGCCGTCCGCGAGGACGTCCTCACCGCGCGCACCGCCGGCCTGCCCACTCTGACCCTGGAGACGCTGTGATCCTCCCCGTGACCGCCCGCGTCACCGACCGGGACATCGAAATCGCCGACGCGAAGGCCGCCGAGCTGGACCGGACCGAGCACGGCCTCACCGGGCTGCTGTTCACCGTCCCGGACTACGGGCCGACCGCGGGCATGCTCCCGCAGGACCGCGCCGCCGTCGGCATCGCCCTCACCCGGGGCCCGGGCCTCTGGGACCTGGACGAGGCCCGGCTCCTGCGCGTCCTCTACGCGACCGCCCGGTGCCACCGCTGGAACGGCGAGGGCGCCCCCTCCCTGCACGTCGGGGCGGTCATGCTCGGCGGCGAGGTCGCAGCCCGCTACTTCCACCGGCGGCTCACCCACGAGCACGGCTCCGACGGCTTCGAGGCCCTGGAGGCCGTCATCGCCACCCTGTGGCCCCTGCCCGACGAGACGCCCCCGCCGGTCCGAGGGCACGCCGGCATGGCCCTTCACCGGCTCGCCACCGGGCCCTTCCGGGACCTCTTCACCACCTCCGACGTCCAGGCCATGAACACCTTGGCCCGGGGCGTGCCCGGAGGGATCGACCAGGGCACGCAGCTGCGGTGCGTTGCACGGGTCTGCCGGCTCGTCCTGACGGACCGGGCCACGGTCTCGGCCCAGGAGCTCGACGCCGTACGGAACGACGTCCTCGCCCGGCGCCAGGGCTTCGGGCTCTCCGACGTCCAGGCCGCGGACATGGCCCTGGCCTCCCGGCTGCCGCGAAGTGACGCGTAACGCTCTGTTACCGGCGTGACGTTCGGTCAGGGTGAGCGGCCCGGAGGCTGTTTCATAGGTGGTCGTCACGGCACAGGCGGCATGCGGTCGGCTGACCGCACGATCGGGTGGCCTGCGCCCCACCGGCCCCTGGCGGCCTGGCGTTTCCGCGAGGATGCGGCCATGCCCATCATCACCCGCGTGAACGCCCAGGCCGTGCTCCTCGACCATCCCGAGGGGGCGATCCCGCACCTGCTGCTGGAAGACCCTCAGCGACAGGTGGCGGTGTCGGGGTCAGACCCCGTCACCGCGTTCATCTCGTCCGCGCTCGACGCCGGACTCCACCTGGCGCCGCGGAACAGCACCCTGACCGTCCCGGAGGCTGAGGGGTGGCAGGTCCGCTTGTCGAAGGGCCTGCTGAGCGTGCGTTCGCCCCGGCTGAGCGGGCCGTTCCTGCACCCCCTGCGTCTGTCGCTACCGCCCGGATGGCGCCGGGCGGCCCAGAGGGTGCGCGGCGTCCTCATCTTCGCGGGCGATGACCTGGGGCTGTCGCCGAACTCCGCGAGCCGGTCGGACAACATGATGGAAGCCGCGGCCGCTGCCTGCGACCGTGCGGGCCTGGCGGTGGGAACGGCCCGGTTCAGAGAGCGGTGACAGCAAATTCCTCGGAGACGCTACAGAGAGCTACTTGTCACTTGGCGGCAGCTTCGGAAGCCCCGGGCCGACATCCCGGCCCGGGGCATGCCCGGCGAAATCGACCAGGTCACGTAGCTGCGGCGCACCGTACGGGGCGGGGCTGCGTACGATCTGATGTGCCGATGCTGCCAAGCTGTCTGGCATGAACGAGGGGCCCGGGTTCACACGAACCCGGGCCCCTCGTCTTGTTGCTCGGCGGCCCCGCCCCACCCCCGCGAGGGCCGGACCGCCGGGTCTGCGCCCTGGGCTATCCGGCGAGCGCCGGGGCCTTCGGGGCGGTCGGGAGGACGCTCGCGAGGAGCTGGGCGACGGAGATGAGGGTGCGGTCGGTCAGGTGCGGGCCGATGAGCTGGATGGCCAGCGGCAGGCCATCGGCGGTCTGGCCGGCGGGGACGATGAGCGAGGGGAGTCCGACCGGGCCGGCGAGGTTGATCCACGCGGTCTGGTCGTAGTACGAGCGCTTCTGGCCGTCGACGGTGATGTACCGCTGGGGGACCGGGACGGAGGTCTGGTCGAGGACGGCGGCGGTCGGGGCCGCGGGGGTGATGAGGAGGTCGTGGGTCTCGAAGTACGTCGCCCAGGTGGCGCGGAGCTTCTGCCGGTCCTCGTCGGCGCGCGCCCAGTCGCGGTGCCGCATCGTGCGGCTCTTGAGGTAGAGGGCGCTCGGGTCGTCGTCGGCGAGGGCGTCGGCGGCCGCGACCTCGCCGGCGAACGCCGCGTCGGTGGAGCTGGCGGCGGACGTCGCGTACATCAGGCGCTGGAACAGCTTGTCGCTCGCGGCGAAGTCCACCGGGCGGGTGGTGTCGTCGACGCGGGCGCCGGCGGTGCGCACGGCCTGGGCGACGGTGGCGAGCAGGCCGCGGACGTCGGCGCCGACGCGGCAGTACGCGTCATCGGCCCAGATCCCGATCCGGTACTGGTTCAGGCACGTCTTCGTGGCCGCCGGGAGGTTGATCTGCCAGGCGGAGGCGTCGGCCGGGGCCGGGGCGGCGAGGACGTCCAGGAGGAGGTCGAGGTCGGCGGGCGTGCGGGCGATCGGGCCGAGGGCGAGCATGTCGCTGCTGGTGAGCCAGCCGGGCGGGCGCGGGATGTGACCGCGCGTCGGCACGATGGGGGAGGTGCCGCGGCTGGTGCGCAGGGCGTAGACGCCGCAGTAGGCGGCCGGGAGACGGAGCGATCCGGCGAGGTCGGAGCCGACTTCGAGGGAGGACAGGCCTGCGGCGACGGCGGCCGCGGGGCCGCCGGAGGAGCCGCCGGCGGTGCGGTCGGCGGCGAAGGGGTTCTTCGTCGTGCCGAAGATCGGGTTGCTCGTCTGGATGTCCTGGCACATGACCGGGACGTTCGTCTTGCCGATGATGACGGCGCCGGCGGTGCGCAGGAGCGCGACGGCGTCGGCATCGGCTGTCGGAATGTGGTCGGTGAGGTCGGGGGAGCCGCAGGTCGTCCTCAGCCCCTTCGTCTCCAGGGCGTCCTTGACGGTCATCGGCAGGCCGTGGAGCGGGCCGAGAGTCCGGCCGGTGCTCGCGAGGTACTGGTCGGCCTTGTCGGCGGCCGCGCGGGCGGCGGCCGCGTCGAGGGTGGCGACCGCGTTCAGGCTCGGGTTGAACTTGGCGTGGTGCGCGAGGAGCTGTTCGAGCAGGGCCCGGCTGGTGATGTAGCCGTTGCGCAGGGCGGTGAGCTGCTGGCGCGCGGGGGCGAGGTAGAGCGGGGTGGCGGCGCGGGCGGCGCTGCCTTCCTCGGCGGCGGTGGCCGGGCGGGCTATGCCGAGGGCGCCGGCGACGGCCGCGGACGCGGCGAGGAGAGTGCGGCGGGACATCAAGTGCGTGCTCCTGAAGAGGTTGTGCCGGTGGAAGAAGCGGAGGGGGCGAGCTGCGGCGGCGCGCAGAAGAAGCTGGCGACGCGCAGGAGGTGTAGTTCCTCGGCGCGGACAGTGTCGAGGGCTAGCGCGCGGTCGGCGTACTCGGTGGGGTCGTCGACCGGTGTGCCCTGGGCGTGGAGGACGAGGGCGCGCTGGACCTGGTCGGCGGTGACGGCGGCGGTGAGCCGGCGGCCGAACCGCCAGGGGCGGCGGCGGCGCTCCTCGATGGCGCGGCGGTCTGCGGTGCTGAGGTAGGGGCGGAGCGTGATCATGGCGTCTCGGATCTCGACGCGGCGCCGGATGAGCTCGTAGTGGAGGCCCCTCTGCTCGCGCAGGTACTGGCGCTGGGAGACCGGCGGCTGGAGGACGACGCTGGGGTCGGTGCGGACCAGGGTGGCCCACAGGTTGCCGAGCCGGGCGTAGGTGTAGTGCTCGCGGACCAGGGCGAAGGCGGTGTTGGTCCGGGCGGCGATGACCGGGAAGAAGAAGCCGACCTGGGTCAGGGCGGCCCCGATGTCGCCGCAGGCCCAGGCGAACCCGTTGAGGTGGCTGACGCTGAATCCGGCCTCGGCGCCGATGATGCCGGCGATGCGGATGCCGCTGTACCCGAGGGTGATGGTGGCGCCGACGGCGACGAGACGTAGGCCGAAGGCGATGGAGGGGGCAGCGGTACGTGCGTACTTCCAGCAGGACCGGGCGAGGTAGATCTCGGCAGCCGAGTACGTGCCGAAGTAGAGCAGCACGTACGCCTGGTAGAAGGGGTCGTGGGCGTAGTAGAGCGCGAAGTCCACGGGCCGCTGTGTGGCCGGGGTGAGCAGCGCGAAGAGGATTGCCATCGCGGAGATGACCGTGGCGGCCGCGATCAGCAGGTGTTGGGCGCGGCGGCGGGCCTGTTCTGCGGGCCGGGACCAGTAGGCCAGGACGATGCTCTGGAGCGTGAGGACCACGATCACGAGGCCCTGGGCGATCGGGACGACGATGTTCGTCACGCCGAAGAAGTCGTCGACCCGGATCCAGACCCAGGTCATGGAGACGGCGTAGCTCAGCGCCGAGGCGAGGAATGCCCAGGCCAGCGCTCCGAGGGCCGGGTCGGTACGGCGGTCGCGGACCAGGTCTCGGAGCAGGACGAGGAAGCCTGTGCCGGCAAGGACCAGGCACAGGGGGTGGAGGAGGTCTTTCACTGGGTCGGCCTTCTCAGGAGCGTGCGGGAGATCGGGTCGTCGCTGTGCGCGGGGCCCCGGCGGGAGCTGGAGTTGACGTGCTCCGTGAGCATCGAGCCGATGTGCTCGGCGTCCGCCTCCGTCGGTACGGAGTACCGGGTGCGGCCGCGAGCGGCGAGCAGCATCTTGATCATGTTCGGCGTCATGTCCGGGAGGAGTCCGCCGAGGTCGCCGAGGCCGGAAAGTTTGTCAGCTTCCGCCTTGTCGGCGAGCTCTTTGGCCTCGCGGAGGATGTGTGCGAGCTCGTGGCCGATGATGAGGTCCTGGTGGGCCGTGCTGGTCAACGCGTCGTAGAAGATGTTGTCGGTGCGGTCGAGGGCCAGCCACATACCGCACGGGGTGGAGCCTTCTCCCAGATCGGGCAGGGTGTCCCGGTCCGTGACCGGGACCAGCCGGATCGGCCGCCCGGTGTAGTTCTCGACGAAGGGAATCAGCTGGCGGACGCTGTTCGCCGGCGGCAGGCAGAGGCTGGTCACGAACTCTCGTGCTTCCCGGCGTCCTTCGTCCGGCTCTACGCGGGAGGGGCGCTGTCGGCGCCACGACTTCCACATGGTTTTCCCCTCCGCGGCTGTGCCCGTTTGCATCGACATTTGAACGCGTTCAAGTATTACGCCAGTTCCTCGGGAGTGGGGGGTAGCCCCTCCATCTTCCGGACCTGCTCGATCAGCGCGAGCACGTTCTTCTTGTTCGCCGGCGACAAGGCGGCGGCCCGGAGGGCTATCTGCGCCACACCCTGGTCGTTCAGCTTCCTCACCAGGTCGAACTGTCCGACGATCGACTGCGCGACATCGTCGTCGAGGAAGTAGCTCGGCTTCACCTCGAAGAAGTTCGCCAGGGTTTGGATGATTTTGCCGCTAGGGTTCTTCGACTCGGCCGGGTCCCGAAGCTGCTTGATGTACGTCGAGGTGATGCTCGTCGGGCCCAGCTCGGAGGCGACCTTGGCGACCCAGCCGTTGGTGAACTCGCCGGTCGATGTCGCCTTCTTCCGGTAGTCCTTGTCGCTGACGCTCGGCCTCAGGTTGTCGAAGAGGTAGTTCAGCCGGTGGGCGAACGAGGAGCCGGGGCCAGGAGCCGGCACCGGGCTGCTCTCACCCTCGGGTGACTGGCTGTGGGTATGGGGCATGGCGCGATTGCTGCTCTCATGGGAGGAGGTCGAACAATAGTTGACTATGCCATAGGCATATGTGGTCGCCGGTCGGAGCTGGTCAACTATTGTTCGACGGACGGTCGAGGGGGCGAAGGCCCCGGCCGCCACAGCCAGCTCATCTACCGCCAGTGGGAACGAGACAGAGAGTGACCGAGACGCCGGACCCGCCCATGGGCTTCCGCCGCGCCCTGACCGCCCGGACGAACGTCCTGGCCAGCACTGGCGAGCGCCAGGGTGCACCGACCCAACGAGTGGCCCTCCGGCCTGACCGCACCGTCGTCGACGCCGGACGGCTCCTCGCCGCGCGCTCCAGCCGTTACTGCCTCACGGCAGGCCCCGACAGCGCCGCTGACGCCAGGGAGACAGGCGGCATGCTGCTGCGCACGCTCTTCTTCCGTGGCTCGGTCGACCCCAGGGCCGAGGTTACGACTCACCGGGCCCTCGTCTGCCTCGGCGAGCTGGCGGCGTCGGCGGCAGCCCGGCAGGCCTGGGGAACGACCCTGTGGTGCCAGATCTGGATGGACGACGAGCACGTCTTCGTCGCCGTCGAAGAAGACGCCGGCCCGTTCTTCACGGCACCCGGACGCGTTCTCCACGCCGCTCACGTGCTCACCGAGGAGTACGGCTCGACCGTACTTCCCGACGGCTTCCAGACCTGGGCCGCGGTCCGCCGCCTTGGTTGAGAAGCGGCCGTCAGAAGCCCATCCGACCCCCGGCTTGCGTCCGACCTGACAGATTCCGGGGCACGCAGGAGATTCGCTTCACCGGGTTAGCCAGTGGAATGCGGACGCCCCTACGCCATGGGCATCCGCCTCAGGACCCGCTCCCAGGCCGCCTTGTGGTCGGCCCTGCCGAGTCGACGCCGGCCGTCAGCCGAGGTGATCACCTGCCGCGGGTACCGGCGACGCTGCCGCCACGGCCCCAGCGTCGTCAGGACGACCTCCCCCTGGTCCTCGTGCGTGCTCGGGCCCCGGCGGACCCCCTTCTTCGGGCTGCGCATCCACTCCTCTTCGTCCTGCCACCAGTTCCACAGCTCGACCTCCGCCGCGTAGAACCGGGCCCGGCGGGCGACCGTCCCGTGTACGCCGATCGTCTGGGCGGCTTGGACCAGGCAGACAACTTCCCTCGGCCTCCAGTGCCCGGCCTTTGCGCGGGCCTGCGCAAGGGCCGTCCGCTGGGTGTGGCGCTCGCCCTTCGGCAGGGTGCTCCCCGCTGATGTCCGGCACGGACTCCCCGGAGCAGCGTGGCAGGTGGGGCACTCGTGGTGGGGGACGAGAGAGGCCCTGGCGACGACCATCAGCTCCTGCATCCTGAGCAGCTTCCGGCGCACGCAGCGGCGTTCGTACCCGGTGGCGGCCACGAGCTCGTCGACGGTGAGCGGGGCCGTCCGGTGTTCGGCGAGCGCCACGTACACCCTGGCCGCGTGGTGGCCGATCCCTCCGGGGCGGCGGGCTCGGCCGTGCCCCAGCCGGCCGTAGGAGAAGACATCGGCCCGTACCTGCTCCAAGCGCTCCTGGAGCTTCCCCAGGAGGGTGGTGCGGGCGGTCTCCACCCATAGGCGGGGTCCTTGTGTCCCACCCCAGGCGCTGAGGGGAAGTTGGGGGGTCGCGGCGGCGAGGGGGTGCTCGTCGTCGAGGGGGAGGAGGGTCCAGGATCCGGCGGGCCCGACGCTCTCGCGGGCGGCGATGAACCTGTCGAGGGCGAGCCGGATCAGGGCGCGGTGCATCGTGGACCGGCCGTGTCCGGTGGCGAGGGCGGCCCTTCGGATGTCGATGTCGAGGGTGAGCTTGCCGGCCTTGAGGGCGTACATGCACAGCAGGTCGAGCACCGCGCGGTCGGCGGGCCCGGACTCGATGGCCCAGCGGCCGGGCGTCGCATCGGCGGCGGCCTGGAGCGCGACGACCAGGGCGACGACGTCACACAGGCGGTCGCTCCAGGGAGCGGCGTCCTCGTGGTCCTCGCGCGCGGGCATCCGGGAGGCGAACTCCACACACCGCTTCCACTGCCGGGCCAGGCGTCGCTCGGCGGCCTCCTCGGAGACCTGCATGCGGTAGCCGGCGCGGCCCCGCGTGCAGGCGTGCAGGAGAGCACCGCGGCGGTACTCCTTCTGTCGCAGCAGCGCTTGGACCATCGGCCACGTCCAGCGGCGGACGGCCAGGCGGACGAGGATCGAGGCGAGGGCGCGGCTCGCGTCGTCCGGGACGGCCCGCAGAGCGGCCGCGGTGTCGGTGTCCAGGAGGGTGGAGGGGATCCCCGCCAGGCGGGGGCCAAGCCGGTCGTGGACGACGGCGGAACGGCGCTGGAGCGGGGCGACGGTGGCGTCCCGGGGGTCGGCTCCCAGGAGCACCGCCAGGCGCTCGAACGCCTCGATCGGGTTGCCGCACGTCGCCGGCGTGAGTCGGCGGGCGGCCTCGGCCTCGGTGTCCGGGAACATGAGGGTCGCGCGGCCGCCGTCGCGGTGCGGCGACCCGATGGGCCGTACGGCCCCAGTCGCGGAGTTGTTCAGCACGGCGGCGTCGAGGGTCGGCAGCACCTTCTTGGCGGCCGCGTTGATGAGCCGGACGAGACGGCGCGGCAAAGGGGTGGTGGCGGCGATCCACACGTGGCGGCCGCCGGCCGGGCCCGAGGAGGCCATCACGAAGACCAGACCGGCCTCGTTGAGGTAGCGGATCAGCCGGGCCAGATCCAGCCCGACCCCCCCCAGCTTGGCGTCGAGGTCGAACACCAGCCAGCGGAAGCGGTGCTGGTCGTCCGTGAGGTGCAGCGCGTAGGGCCGCCCGTTCGGCGTGAAGCCGGCGAGGGGGACCGCCTTGTACTCGTGCAGCCAGCGCCCCAGCTCGTCGCGGGTGTCCACGCGGAGCTCCGCGCGCGGCGACAGGTCGAGCATCACCCCGGCGAGGCCGTCTTGGTGCTGGAGGGGAATCGGACGTGCTTCCGGGGCGCCCGGATGGGTGAGCGCGAAAAGGGTGAGTTGCGCCTCTCGGTGGGTCGATTTGTCGGCTTCTGGCGGGCTTGTTGTGCGGCGCGCCGCCCGGGAGGGCTGGAAGCGCGCGCGGGCATGCGGCATCATGGCTCCGTGCTCGGCCACCTTGTGCGGGCACGACAGAGCCCGCCTCGGCGGGGCTGGTGTGAAATTCGGAGATTCGGTCCTTGGGCCGGATCTCCGCGTCGGACGGGTGAGTCCGGCGCAATGGGCCGTGGCAGCGCTCGGGGGTAGGAGCCCGATCGTGACGACCGCGGTCTAGGCGGTACGAGGGCGGTGGACCCGTAGGAAGGTCCGGTGCCCGGCGGCCGCCGGGGAAGCTAGGTCATGACCACCCCAAGGGGGAGCGACGAACAGGCAGCGGGGAACACCGAGAGCACGAACGCACAACGGCCCACCGGACGCCGGCGCACGACGCGCCGCCCGGTGGGCCTTTCCGTTGCGTGTCCCCGTCGTGTGACGGGTACATTGGTGCTCATCGAGACCTGGTACTCCTGCTGGGTCTCCCAGATGCCCCGCCAGATGGGCTCGCTGCTCAAGGTTTCGCGGCCTTTTTCCTCGCAGCTGAGCCCGGCGGGGCTTTTCTGGTCTCTCGGTGTGGTCTTGTCGGGACGGTCGTCCGCCCGCCTGTGGATAGCGGACGCAGGGGCCCCGGAGGTCAGCCTAGACCTTCGGCTCACGCTGACGGGCGCATCCGTCACCGCGCGTCCCCCAAGTCGGTGGCGGGCCGTCACTTCTGGCCGCGCTTCGCCTCGTACGCCGCGTTCGCCCTCTCGGCCTGGTACTCGGCGAGATCCTTGTCGCCGTGGTACGCCACGGCGACGCCCTCGGCCGTGGCGACGATCGCCCAGGGCAGCGGCGCGCCTTGGTGGACCTGGTGGTCCTCGGGCCGGTGCTCGACGACGTACGCGGCCGTCGTCCGGGCGGTGGACGGGGCGCGCAGCGGGCCGGCCGCGGCGAACAGATCGCTGATGCGGCGGGAGGTCTCGGCAGACGCCTCGGTCTCGGAGGCGAGCGGGGTGCCGGCGGCGTCCTGTCGGGTACGCAGGGGCATGGAGTTGGAGTCGATCCCCGCTGCGGCGAGCTCTGGGACGGGGGTCTGGGTGTGGCGAGCGAGGAGGTAGGCGTTCTGCTCCGCCTCGGTGCCGACCTCTCGGGCGCCGAGCCGTGTGTAGGCCGCGCGCAGCTCGGCGACGGCCCTCTCGGCCTCGGCGTGGTGGCCGGCGGCGCGCGCGGCGGCGAGGCGGCGAAGGGTGCTGCGGCTCCAGTCGGTGAAGGAGTTCGTCACGGCGGGCGTCCTGGGATCAGCGGGCGGGTGGGGCTGCGTGCATCGTGCCAGCAGGCACCGTCATTGGGAGTCGATAACCGGCCCCAGGCCCCTCATTCTCGCTGCCCGCGCGGAAGCGCGGCCTCGGCCTGGCGCGTGAAAAGACGCTGGCTACGCCGAGGGGCCTGGGGCCGGTTATCGATCGAGGTCACGTGATCCGCCGGACGCGCATGACCTGCATCTCGTTGCCGCAGCCGGCGGTGCAGAGGGAGCCCGCCCGGCGCGCGCGGCGCAGCAGGGTGGGGACGTCGTCGGGGTTGATCCCCGTGTGCTCCGGCACGGCTTCGGCCGGGAGCCACTGCTTGAACGGGAGGCGGTCGAGAGCCTTCCTCCACGATGAGGCGCTGTCCATGCGCCGCTCCTTCCGGGCCCGGGTCGCTCTTCCCGGTGCGTTGCGGACACGATAGTGCACACCAATGTAGCGCGGCCCTGATTCACGCCCGCGCGCCGGAGTGAATTGCCTGGCGGCGGTCAGACAGGCGGGGTACACCTGACAACCCATTGGGTAACGGTTCCGTAACTGCTCTTCTGCGAACCGTCCGCGCTCACGCCGCGTTTGCCCTTGTTCGCATCGGATTCACTATCTCCCAAATACGGGCGAACAACCCATCCTGACCTTTTGACCGTTTTAGGGCGAAGCATTGACTTTCGGTTCTGCGTTCTAATTGACGCTGGCACATGCCGCTGGAGCTGTCGGAAGATGACGTTCCGACAGGACCGACATCTGGAGTGGAGCCGATGCGTGAGACGCCCAGCCCGAGCAGCACGCAGTCGCACAGCTGCGACCCGGGGCTGGACCTCAACGCCGTCGCCATGGCCGCCGCGCAGGACGTCGAGGACCGCGACGGCCTCGCCACCCTCTTCCAGCACATGTACGAACCCGTCGTCCGCTACCTCGAAACGAAGGTCAAAGACCCTGCGACAGCAGAGGACTTGGCCCAGGACACCTTCGCCCGCGTGGTCGAACGGATCGACACCTACACCGGCGCCGGCGTCTGGTCCTGGGTCTTCCGCATCGCCGACAACGCGTGCACCGACCACTACCGGCCCATGCGCAACCGCGGGTACGAGCAGCCCGCCGAGACCTGGCGCTTCGACCAGCCCAGCCACGACCTCGGCCCCGCGGAAACGGTGGAGTGGAGCGAGCTCGGCCGTGCCCTGAACCAGAAGATCAACCGCCTCCGGCCGGACTACCGCGAAGTCCTCCGCCTGCGCCTGATGGTCGGGCTCACCCCGACCCAGACGGCGGAGGTCATGGCCCGAAAGGTGGGTACCATTCGGGTCTTGCACTACCGCGCGCTCAAGGCACTCCGCAAGGAGCTGCCGGCCAGCGCCACGGCGGCGCTGTACTTGCTGTCCGCTTCCCCAGATGCCGGGGAAGACGATGTAATGCACGCATCACACATGGAGCTGAGGGAGAAAGACGATGTGGCTGGGGCGTCGGGATAGCGGAGCGGAGAAACTGGACCGCTGCCTGTCCGGCGAGAAAGCCGCAGACCGCGAGACGGAAGAGCTGGCCGCGCTCGCCGCCGCCATGACACCGCGCCGTCCCATCAGCGAGGGCGGCCGCACTCGCGCCTTCGAGGCGATGATGCGCCGCGCCGACCGTCGCGCCCACCCCGTCGCCGGCCACGCCGAAGA
The DNA here is from genome assembly GCF_042746075.1 of Streptomyces sp. NPDC058758. Classification (NCBI taxonomy): domain Bacteria; kingdom Bacillati; phylum Actinomycetota; class Actinomycetes; order Kitasatosporales; family Streptomycetaceae; genus Streptomyces; species Streptomyces sp. NPDC058758. The sequence continues at coordinate 68,848 of NZ_JBHYPS010000023.1, forward strand.
AGACCTCACCGCCCCCGCGGTCCACGTGCGCACCGCCAAGACCGGCGAGCGCGGACGCCTGCGCGTCGTCGACATCGAACCGCTCGACGACGCGAGCGTCGAGGAGATCGCCGCCCGCGTCGCGGCACGACTCCGCCAGGAAAGCCGAGACCGTACGTGATACCTGGCGACACCGGGTCTCGCCTCAACATCATCTGCGAAAACCTAGGAAAGGACTGCATCGCCTGGAACGACGAGGAGGGCGTTACTCACGTCTTCGTCTCACCAGCGCAGTCCTTCGGCTCGGCCGTCGACAAGCTGACGAAAGCCGTGCCCGGTATCTCCCTGCCTCGCGCGCAGCACCTGATCCGCACGCACTGCCCCGAGATCCGCGAGATGAACGAGCGGCTGGGCATCGACAGCGGCTCCATCCCGCGCTTCGAGGCCGCGCCCGACAGCGCCGCGGCCGAACCTCTCGTACCAGCGCCCCCTCGGCAATTCCGTGCCTCGCGGTGGGCCCGGCTCGCCGCGGTCGCTGCGCCGGCTGTTCTCCTCGGCGCGGCCGCCGCGCACTTCCTTGCCCCCGCGGTCGGGAACAGCCCCGCGAGGAGCGCTCCTTACCTGAGCCGCGCGGATGCCGAAGCCTCGCAGACCTACGGCCTGCCGCTGTTCAAGGAGATCGTCAAGGACGGCCAGATCGTGTGTGACCCGATCGGCGAGTTCGAGGCGAAGTGCGTGGACGCCGACGGGGAGATCATGACCTCCGAGGCGTCCATCGGCACGTCCACCGTCTTCACGTTCTCCTACCGGGACGAGAAGATCGGGTTCAGGGTGTTCCATGACAACAATGCCGCGCAGGCGTGGGTGGCCGAGGACGCCAACCGCGAGGTCTATGACAACGTGTGGCGTCATGGCCGAGTCGTGCTGTGGGGCACGGACCCCATCCGGCTGAGGCAGTGGCGGACAGCCCTGGAGAGAAACGAGACCGCCAAGGTCAATCCGCAGGCTCTGGGATCCCCGCTTCCCACTCCCTTGGCGGCGCTGGCGTTCGGCACCCTGGGCGTGACCGAGGAGACGTTCGCGTCCGGCCTGAACGACACCAGCAATTCCGACGAACAGCTGCTGCGCGCGGTGCAGCTGGTGCTGGGCATTGCCGAGCCGGCCACGGGCGAGGCGAAGGCCGGAGCCGATGACGCAGTCGCCATAGTGGTCGATGCGCCGGACGAGCCCCGCGAGGAGGCGAAAGCTACCCCTGATGGGCAGGCCGACCCCGGCGAGGAGGAGCCCCGGGAGACCGTCCCGCCTTCCACGCCGGCTCCCAAGCCGACCACTACACCGCCGCCGACGCTGCCGCCCACGCCCAGGCCCACGCTGCCGCCGCCGTCCAAGTTGACGCCGACGCCCACGCCGACGCCGGAGCCGACGCCCACGCCCACGCCCACGCCCACGCCGACGCCGGAGCCGACGCCGGAGCCGACGCCGACGCCCACGCCCACGCCGGAGCCGACGCCCACGCCCACGCCCACGCCGGAGCCGACGCCGACGCCGGAGCCGATGCCCACGTCCACGTCCACGGCGGAGCCGGAGCCGACGCCCACGCCCACGCCGGAGCCGACGCCGACGCCGACGCCGGAGCCGACGCCCACGTCCACGTCCACGGCGGAGCCGGAGCCGACGCCGTCGGCCACGTTGAGCCCCGCCCCGACCCCGCCGCCGGCTCAGGAGCTGCCCCCCGAGCCAACTCCGACCGCTTCAGTCGTCCCGGAACCGGCTCTCCCTCCAGGAGGGCCGTCCGAGGAGCCGGCGGCGGGAGGAGCCGCTGGCGATCAGCACTCCGGAACCACCCCGACCGGGCCGCCCTTCGAGGTTGTTGGACGGCCGGAGAAACCCGGAGCCGAGCAGGCCGGGCGGCGCTAGAAGGGCGGCTCCTGCCTCCTCGTCCAGGGGTCGGTGCCGCCCGCGGGCGTCGTTCCGGGCGCGCGCGATGCCGGCGCCTTCGTGACCTTCGCCGTCGCGCGGTTCAAGTCCGGTCCTACGGCTTCGACGTCCAGCTCGAAGACCGTGCGCTTGACGCCCTGGTTGTCCTCGTAGGACCGCTGTTTCAACCGGCCCTGCACGATCACGCGCGTTCCGCGCTGGAGCGATTCCGCGACGTTCTCCGCGGCCTGGCGCCAGACGGAGCAGGAGAGGAACAGCGCTTCGCCGTCCTTCCATTCGTTGGTCTGGCGGTCGAAGGTGCGGGGGGTGGAGGCGACGCGGAACTTCGCGACCGCGGTGCCGGAGGGAGTGAAGCGGAGCTCCGGGTCGTCGACCAGGTTGCCGACGACGGTGATGACGGTCTCGCCTGCCATGAGGGCGCCTTTCAGGAAGTGAAGGAGGGCCGGCCTGCTCGCGCGGGCCGGCCCTGGGGTGGGAGGGGCCGTGCCTGAGCGGCACGGCCCCGGGAAGGTCAGGAGAAGAGCGCCTTCCACGTCTTCGGGCCAGGGAGCCCGTCGGCGTCGCCGCGCAGCTCGGGGCGGGAGAGCTGGAAGTCGCGCAGGTTCTTGCGGTCGGCGTCGGACCACTTCGGGCCCGGGCCGCTGGTGTAGTGCTTGGTGAAGCCCTTCTTCACGAGCTGCTGGCCGAGCAGGTTGATGTGGTTGTTGGTCCGGCCGGGGCCGAACTGGTCGGCGCCGGGGAACGGCGGCGTCGGCTTGACGGTGACCTTGCCGGGCAGGGTGCCGAGGAGCTTCTTGAGGGAGTCCTCGCCGGGGACGCCGTCGGCCGCCTTGCCCTTGAGGCCGAGGGAGCGCTGGAAGGCCGCGTAGTTGCGGGTGTCGGCGTCGGTCCAGACCGGGCCCGGGCCGCTGGTGTAGTGGGTGCCGAAGCCGCGCTTCACCAGGGCCTGGCCGACCTTCGTCACGTGGTCCCCCTTCGCGCCGTAGCCGTACCGGAGACCGTTGATGGTGACCTGGTAGCGGGCGAGGTCGGGGCCGGTGCCGCCGGGGAGCGCCCCGCCGGGGTTCGGGGCGGGCTTGTAGGCGCCGGCGGGCATGCCCGCCTGGACCCAGGCGTAGAGCTTCATGCCGGGGCAGGCGGTCGCGAAGCCGTCGCGGTGGCCGTGCTTGGCCAGGGTGCGGCCGAAGCGGCGGTTGGCCTCCTCGTACAGGGCGCGGCAGGCGGAGAGGGCGGCCGCGCTGGGCTCCTGGTCGCCGCCGATGGCGATCTGCACGCCGATCGCGCTGATGTTGTGGCCGGGGCAGTGAGCGCCCTGGAGGTTCCAGCCGCGGCCCTCGTAGACGTTGCCCGCCTGGTCCACGACGAAGTTGTAACCGATCCCGCTCCAGCCCTGGCCGATGTGCACGGCCTCGATGGCGCGGACGATGGCGTAGCCGGTGCGGGTGATCGGGTGCGCGCCGTCGTAGTGGATGTAGAACTCGGTGCGCTGGGCCGGCGAGACGGTGTCGGGGGTGCCCTGCCAGGGCCGGGCGCCCCAGGTGTCTCGGGAGATGATCTTCATGGGTGCGGCTTCCTCCGTCGCGGGTGAGCTGGGAGGGAGCACGGTGGAGTACCGGGGGTGCTTGTGTCGCGGGCTCAGGTTTCGGGCTCGTCCTCGGCGTTGGGGTACTGGAGGGCGAACAGGGTCTCGGACAGGCGGGTGGCGAGGTCGTCGGCGCCCTGGTTGTGAACGGCGACCGGGCCGCCGGCGGCGCCGGTGAGCTCGATCTCCAGGTGGTCTTCCTTGCCGTACTGCTTGCGGTGCTGGCGCTCCAGGTACCAGGCGGCGGCCCGCCAGTCGGGGGGTGTGGTGATGGTCTCCTCGATGACCTTGCCGGTGTGGGGGTCGAACTTGCGGTGGGTGGTGACGAGTCCGCCGCGGGCCGCGCGGCGGATGTCGAAGGCGGCCTGGAAGGCGGCGTTGGCCCGGGCCTGCTCGATCTTCTGGAAGAAGTCGACGAGCTGGTCGTTCTCGGGGTTGGGCTCGGCGCCGTTCTCGCGGTCCTGGAGCTCGTGGTGGCCGATGCGGCGCCAGCGCAGGAAGGTCGAGCGGGAGATGCCGGCGTTGACCGCGGCCAGGTCGACCGACAGGCCCATGCGGGTGGCCTCGATGAGCCGCGCTTCTACCTCGGCGGTGAGGAGCTGGGCGCGCGGTCTGGCACGGCGCCGGTCTTTACGTCGAGGCATGGGCCGGAACCTAGATCAGCGGGGGGCCTAGCGTCCCGGCGAGAAGACGTGTCCGCAGGCCGGGCAGCACGTGCTGGTGGCGCGGTCGTCGTCGCCGCTGTCAGCGAGGCCGCCGTCGCCGCTGTACAGGTCGTCGTGGTCGGTGGTGCTGGTGCCGTCGGGGCCCTGGGGCAGAGTCTCGGGGTCGACCTGGCGGAGCAGGTTCTCCATCTCGTCGTCGGTGAAGCACAGCGAGTCGAGGAGGTCGGGGTCGGCGGTGGCGAGGTCTTCGAGGATGGTGGCGAGCGGGCCGGGCAGCCAGCCGCCGGCCTCGGGGAGGCGGTTGAGGAGGATCAGGAGGGCACGGGCCTGGCGGTCGTCCTTGGAGGCCCAGCCGCGGGTGACGGGGACGAGCCATCCGCCGTCGTCGTCCAGGAGGAGGCCGTCGGGCAGGGGCAGGCCGCGGATCTGCATCTCGATCAGGGCCTCGCGGCGGCCGTGGCCGGCGATGAGCATGCCGGTGCGCTCGTCGGCGACGACGGTCTCCACGAAGCCGTGGTCGGTGATGGAGGCGATGACGCGCTCGATCTCGTGGCCCTTGGGGTTGGCCGGGTCGGCGGGGAGATCGGTGAGCGGGACGTAGGTGATGTAGCGGGGGGCGGGGAGGGTCATCGCGGGTCCGTTCGGCGCACCGGCGGCGGGGGTGAGGGGCGGCGGCCGGCCAGCGAGCCCGCGGACTTCAACCGCGGCATCCCGTCTCGCTACCGGGACGTGCCGTCATGGCCGGGCCGGGCCGCCTGCCCCGTACCGCCGTGCCCCTGGGTGTGTCCGGACAGAGCGCGGCGGGCCTGGAGGCCCGGGCGCGGGTGCGCGTTCCGTGACCGGGCTTTTCGCAGGCCGGGGGAACGTAGAGGGGCGGGGGCGTTTGTGTCCTGCGGTGGCTGCGGAGCTTTCCCCGCTCGCATAAATTTGGTGTACAGTTTATTCAGCGTGACTGTTCCGAGCGGGCAGGTACGCAGGGTCTGGTGTAACGAAATCGCGTCTCACTCCGTCCATAGGCGTGCAGGCGACCGGGACACACGATCCACACCCCCAGCCGGCAAGAGCGAACCGGCTTCCCAGAAAGGCAGAACACCTCATGAGCACCGACGAGACCACGCCCCCCACGGCGGAGGAACTGGCGCAGCGCGCGATGGTCGCCTACGCGGTCAAGGAGTTCTTCGGCGGCGTCTGCGACCCCCACATCGCGGCGAACCAGGAGTACATCAAGAGCACGCCGGGTCTGCGCAGCACGACCGCGTCCCTGGACGGGCTGCTCGCCGTCACGTTCACGGAGTCCCGCAGGAAGCCGTCCTTCTTCGTCGAGGACCCGGAAGCCTTCCTGGAGTTCGCCGACGAGAAGAACGAGGTCCGGTACGTCGTCAACCCGGCCTTCGAGAAGGCCACGCTCAAGAACGCGGTCTGGCACGCCGCGACCGGGACCGCCGTCGACAAGCGCACCGGAGAGACGATCCCGGGCGTCGGCTACGACCCGGGCGGCGAAACCATCTCCGTCAGCCCTTCCTGGACCGAGGGCGGGCGAGCTGCGGTGCGGGCCGTGATGGAACAGCTCTTCGGGGGCGCCATGAAGGCGCTGCCGATGATCGCCCCCGTCGACGAGAAGCAGCAGAGCGACCCGGTTCCGGAGCCCGAGCGGTGATCCGCTCCGCATCCGCAGCCTGATCCGCTCCCTCCCAGCCCCCCGCCCGGGGGGCTGGGCTCTGCCTCAAGGAACCACCGTGAGACCGTCGAGGAACATCCGCCTTGCCCTGCTCGACCTCGCCGACACCCCGGAGATCAACGACACCACCTTCCGGCGCTTCTACCGACTGACGCGCGACGTCGAGGTGGACACCTGGTACACGTGCGGGCAGCTCGCGCAGAAGCTGAGCATCGATCACCACCCGGCCCGCCCCACGCTCGCCGCGCTCGTCGCCGCCGGCCTGCTGGACCGCTCCTTCGAGCCGCACCGCGTGGACGGCTCGGACCGGCGCATCGTCACCTACCGGCTGCGCATGCCCAACGAGACCACGGAGGGCACGAAGTGAGCGACCAGGACCTCGCCGACGTCGACGAGCAGCTGAGGATCGCCACCGGCCGCCGCGCGGCGCCGTTCACGATGGTGCCCGAGTGGGTCACCGTCCACCCGGACCTCGACCCGCAGGCCAAGGCCCTGTACGACGCGCTCGCGGCCCACGTCAACGTCAGCCGGACCGACGGCAAGGTGTGGCCGACCCGTCTCGCCCTCTCGATGATGCTCGGCTGGACCCGCGAGCAGTCCGTCGACCCGTACCTCCGGCAGCTCTCGAAGGCCGGGGCCATCACCATCGACGAGGACCGGCGCCCGGACGGCAGCCTCAACCGGCGCCCGGACGGCAGCGTCAAGAAGATCTACTTCATCCACGAGACGCCGCCGGACGACTATGACGGCCCGAAGAACCTGGCCGAGTACTACGCCTGGTACCGCGTGAAGGTCCAGGAGATGAAGGAGGCCAAGGCCGCGAAGAAGGCCGCGAAGAAGGCCGACCCCGCGCCGCCGGCGCGCCCCGCGGCCAAGAAGACGGCCCCGGCGAAGAAGGCCGCGCCGCAGGCCCCGGCCGCGCCGGCCGCCCCTGCTCCCGCCCCGGCGCCGAAGCCCAAGCCCGCGAGCCGCAAGAAGGAGAAGACGCCCGAGGAGATCCGCCTGGACAAGCTCGCCGACGAAGGCGCACACCGCTGGTGGGACGTGGAAGCGCCGAAGCTCGTCGAGGCCAAGAAGATGACCAGCTACCTGGGCGACTCCCAGCGGGGCTTCCTCGGCGTGCGGACCCTGATTCGTCAGGCCCTGGCGGCAAAGCCCCATCCGTACCAGCCCAACATGATCATGGCCGCGCTCGTGCGCGGTGCCCAGTGGCTTCCGCACCGCAGCACGTTCGAGCGGGCGCTGCGGAACGTCAGCGGCGTGCAGGACGTGCCGTCCGGTACCGGGCGGCCGAGGCTGTACCACGACGACCAGTGGACCAAGGGCAAGAAGACCGATCCGGCACCGGCCCCGGCGCGGCCACCTGCGCCGCCCAAGGACGAGTTCGCCGTTGTCGACGATGACTGACGCTGACGAGAGGAGCGCCGACATGGCCATGACCCTGGCCGCCCCCGAGGCGGAGAAGCCCGTCGTACCCGCCGTCAACTCGGCTGTCGCGAGCGTCATGCGGATCTTGCAGTCCAGGGGCGTGGACCCCGCGGCCGCGCAGAGGTTCGAAGACCGCCCCGACAGCACGGACACCTACCAGCTCCAGGTGAACCGGCGCGCGTGGCTCAACAGCCTGACGCTCTCCGGGCACGCGGACTACAAGCGGTACAGCCTGGACCGGCTGGAGGAAGAGCAGCATCCCGAGCGGCTGCGGAAGTTCGTCGACTCGCTGGTCATCGTGCGCCGCCACAACCGGGCGCAGATGCGGCTTCCGGAGCACCAGCGCCAGTTCAAGCGCGCGCCCCGCCTGAACGCGATCATGTCGGGCAACATCGGCGCCGGGAAGACCGTCGCGGCGGCCGCGGCCGGTGCGTACGGGGTCGAGGAGGGGCTGATGGTCCGCTTCGTCGGGCACTCCCGGTATCTGTCGTGGCTGCGGCCGAACTCGGCCCCGTCCGGTCTCACCCCGCTCCAGGTCCGGGAGTACTACGAGCGGTGTGACCTGCTCATCTTCGATGACCTGTGCAACGAGCTGGACGAGTACGCGACGACCTTCGTGCGGACCGAGACGGCCGAGCTGCTGAACGCCCGCCTGCACAGCGGCCGGGCGACCCTCTTCACCACGAACCTGTCCTTCAACCAGGTGGCCGAGGTGCTGGGCGAGCGGTTCGCGTCCCGGATGGGCAGCAAGGCGGCCCACTTCGAGATGGTCGGGGAGGACCGTCGGCAGCCGATCCGCTGGTGACAGCGGCAACGGAGCGGGGCTCGGCGGGCAGTTCGCCGCCGAGCCCCGCTCGGCATGCCGTGCTCCGGCAGAGCACCGGCAATCTGATCTAGACTGCGCGCGACCAGACGCTCAAGAGCGAGGGCTCTGGCAGTCGCCCAGGAAGGACTCTGTGCCGTGGCCGCATCCAGGAACCCGAAGACCGTTCTGCGGGAGATCACGCAAGGCGAGCGCGAGCTGCGTGACTGGCACCGCAACCTCCGGCTCGGCGCGGCTGGCGCGAGCTTCGGCATGATGCTCGCCTCCCTGTACCAGCTCCACTGGGCCGGCACCCTGATCGGCTTCCCCTCGTTCGCGGCCGCCGCGATGGCCGGGTCGCTGGAGATACTGCTCGCCTTCAACGCCGGCGCGGTCACCTCGATCCGCAAGCGCACCCCCGACGGCCAGGAGGCCGGGTACTTCTGGAGCCTGTGGGCGATCTTCGGATTCCTGCTGTGCATCTCGGTGGCCGCGAACGTCGGCCACGCCGTCGTCGCCCTGTCCGAGTGGTTCGCCTCCGGCGAGGCCCCGGCCGTGATGGTCCAGCACAAGATGTGGGTGTACGGGGTCGGCAGCGCCGTGGCGGCGATGGTCCCGCTCGGCGGCTCCTTCGGCCTCCACATCAGCGGGTTCGTCCGGAAGAACGGCGCCGGCTCCGACTGGTCCGACTCCACCGGTACGGCCGCCGTCGTATCCCCGGGCGCCACGGTGGTCCCCTCCGCGCCCGCCGACCCCAAGACGCCTGCCGTCCGGCGCCCGAAGCCTCCGCGACGGGTGCCCATGTGGGTCGGGCAGGGCGGGGCTCCCGAGCAGCAGCCGAACCTGGAGGCCGTCCCGCCCACGACGCCCGTCCCTTCCCCTGCCCAGCCTCCCGAGCAGCAGACGAAGCCGGCGGCCGCCGCCGAACCGTCCACTCCTCCCTCGGGGCCCGCGCCCGCACGGCAGCCGGCGCAGGACAGCGGGACGAAGGAGCTGCACCCCAACCTCTCCTTCGAAGAGCGCAAGGAGCTGCTGTACGTGGAGTGGCGCGCGGCCAAGCTGGCGGGCGAGGAGCACCGGTTCCGGCAGGGGGGCGACCTCAACGGAACGAAGCTCGGGCTGCGGCTGGGCAAGAACCCCGCGAGCGGCCGGAACTACATCCGGCCCGAGTTCGAGGCGCGCTTCGCGAAGGAGCAACAGGACCAGGCGGCCGACGAGGCTGGGGTGAAGGTGCTCGCCAGCGTCGGCTGACCTGCGGCTTCCCATCCACTAAGGCGGGCGCCCCGTATCCTCGGGGCGCCCGCCGCTTCGTTCTCTTCACGGATCGGATCACTACCGATGAACCCCAGCCGCCAGGTTGCCGCGGCCCGTCTTGCCGCCGCCCAGGCCGCCCGCGCCACAGCAGATCTCGCTCGCGCCGTGGTCGGCGAGACCTCGTCACCGGCGTCCGCCGCGGACCGGATTCGCGCCGCCCGTCGTCTGCGCGTGCTGTCCCTGGAAGCGCTCGACTGGACGATCCGGGCCGAGTACCTGAACGGGACGTCGTGGGTGGAGCTGGCGCAGCTCCTCCAGCGCGACGCCGGAACGCTGCGCCGGCAGTACGAGGCCGGAACGCTCCAGTGGGCGGAGGCTCTTCCGGAGTCCACCGACGACGAAGCGGACGCCGCCGGCGCGCTGGACGCCTGGTACCGGCGGCACGCCGAGGAACTGCTGGACCCGGCGCAGGAAGCTCCCGTCAGCGGGCTGTTCACCCCTCCCCACAAGTGCTAAGAGTGATAAACTGTACACCAAGTTAAGGGCGCGATCTTAGGGGTCCGCCCAGAGCACCATGTCCCGGCAAGAGCGAGCCGGGACTCGGTCCCCAGAACCAGGAAGGCGGTCACCCGTGGCCGAATCCACTTTCGACACGCCCGACCTCGACGAGCTGATGTCGTGGTCGGTCGACAAGGCGTTCATCGCCGCCCAGAGAGAGATCGCGCCGATCGGCAAGGACGGCACCAACCAGGACCAGAAGTACAACTTCCGCCAGGCGGAGGACGTGATCCGGGCCTGCTCCGGCCCGATGCGGAAGTACGGCTTGCGGATCTTCCCTGCCGAAATCATCAGCCGGGAGCACCAGAGCCGCGGCAAGATGAACGTGACGATCATCGAGGTTCGATGGGCAGTCCGTGGCCCGAGCGGCGACGTCATGGACACCGGGATCGTCACGGTGGGCGAGGCGTTCGACGCATCCGACAAGGCGTCGAACAAGGCGATGACCGCCGCCGAGAAGTACGCCCTGCTCCAGGCGTTCAAGATCGAGGTCCGGCCTGGCGACCTGGACGACGGAGACCGCGACCACCCGACGTCCGTCAGCTCCCCGATCGACGCCTACCTCGCCCGGCTCCGCCGGCCCGACGTCTGGTACAGCCGCGAGGGGCTGCACGAAGTACTCAACGTCGCGGCCAACCACGGGATGCTCCAGGCGCGGATCCCGGATGAGCCCGAGATCACGCTGGAGAAGTACGTCCTCCGGCGCGGCCGCGAACTCGCCGACGAGATCGCCGAGCGCGAGAAGGCCCGCGCAGAGGCGCACGACGCCTTCGTGGCCCAGATGGCTCTGGAGAATCCGACCCCGGGCCCGGAGAACGATCCGTGGGCCGTGCCGCCGACGCTGCGCCAGGGCGGGAGCGACCTCGGCGAGGAGGAGCACTCGGAGAACGACCTCAGCGAGGAGGAGCCCTTCGGCGACCCGGACACCGAGGGGACGGTGGAAGAGCCGTCGTTGCCCGACCCGGCCCTGGTCCAGAGGCTCCTCGACGACGCACGGACCGACAAGCAGGCCCTGGCCGGCATCCGCGACCGGTTCGGCGCGGCGGCCCTGGAGCGCATCGTCGTCACCTCCCCGTGGGGCCAGGTCAACGCCGACTCCGCGATCACCCTGGCCCTGGAGGACACCGCCAAGACGAAGCCGCCGACGGCCCCTCCGGCTCCGCCGAAACGGCAGACCACTCAGGAGAAGGCGAAGGCGAGGATGCTCATCGAGGCGCGCCTCCAGGCCGACATGCTCGGCAAGGAGGCCCACGAACACCTTGCTCCGGTCCTGCCGAAGGGAGTGACGGAACTGGAGCGGATCACCTCGCAGGTCAGGTTGCAGAAGCTGATCGCGGAACACCGGCGGGCCGTCCTCGACGCGATGAACGCCAGCGGGCAGACGGCAGCCGCGGAGCTGTACAGCAGCGCCGGCATGTACGTCCCGGCGCGCAACATCGAGGCGATCGTGGCCGCCGTCGTGCCCAGCCCGGCAACCTCGTGACGTGACGCGCCCCGCACTCCGACGCCCGCCCCCGGGGGCGATCGGAGGGTACGGGCATGGCCCCGCGTCACGTCGCTCGTCGGAGGGCTCAGGGCGTACGTACGCCTGCCGGGGAGCCGTACGTACGCCTCGCACCCCGGCGTACGTACGCCTGCTCCTCTCCGACGATGTACGCCTCGCACGTCCCCGCAAGGCGTACATCGCCGCTCGGGAGGTACGCCTCGAAGGCGTACGGGTACGCCTTGAAGGCGGAGCGCAGGGCGTACCCCCGCACGCGGCGGCGTACATGCCGCCGGCGCAGGCGAGGCGTACGGGTACGCCTTGCGCCCGTACAGGTACGCCTTCGCGAGGAGATGGCGAGGCACAGGGCTGACTCCGCAGCCACCCGCACCGGGCATACGCCTGGAGACGCTGCGCAAGGCGCACACCGGGGTACGCCCCATCTGACCTGCGGATATGCAAAGGCGTACCCGAGCCGAAGGCGTACCCGAGCCGAAGGCGTACCCGAGCCCAGGGCGTACCCGAGCCGAAGGCGTACCCGAGCCGAAGGCGTACCCGAGCCGAAGGCGTACCCGAGCCGAAGGCGTACCCGAGCCGAAGGCGTACCCGAGCCCAGGGCGTACCCGAGCCCAGGGCGTACCCGAGCCGAAGGCGTACCCGAGCCCAGGGCGTACCCGAGCCCAGGGCGTACCCGAGCCCAGGGCGTACCCGAGCCGAAGGCGTACCCGAGCCCAGGGCGTACCCGAACGACGAAGGCGTACCCCCGTGGGAGGGGGTACGCCTTCGTCGGGCACGGGTTGATCAGGATGGTGTTCGGTCGGCCCGCCGAACTGTCGCGCGCTTGTGGCGCTCGGCTTCGTTCTTCTCCGCCTGGAGGTCTTCCTCTTCTCGGACGAGTTCGAGGAAGCGCTCCGGGTACTCGTCCGCCAGTCGCTTACGGGCGCGCCCTCGGGCGTTGAACTCGGGCAGGAAGACGCCGCGCTGGGCTGCTTCAGCAGCCAGCACGCGGTACACCAGCCGGTCTTCCACCTGCGCTCGGCTGCGCAGCTCGGTGATCCGGTTGCGGTGGTGCTTGTTGGGTTCCTCGGGCCCCTGGGGCAGGTACTTCTCCGGCTCGCGGGCGATGGCTGCGAGCGTCGGGCGAACTGTCCGGGCAAGCTCGGGCGAGCGGAAGGCCAGGGCCTCGACCTCGTAGTTGGCGGGCCGCTTCTCCCACGGGAGGATGGTGATGGTGAGGAACTTGACGAGGTGGGGCGCCAGGCGCTCGATCTGCCTGTGGCGGTCCTTGTGCCTGCTGATCTTCACGAGCTCGGCAGTCCGGGCGGCGACGGCCGCCGGGTCCGGGTTTTTCCACCGCCGGCTTTTCGGGCGCTCGCCGTGGTCCGGCCTCGCCTCGCTTGCGGGGAGGGCCTTGTGCGATGCCACCATTCCGGCGCGTCCTCCTGAGTCATGCGGGTGCCGGCGGGGCGCCGGTGAGCGAAGGTGAAGTGGCCTTGCTGCGACCGGCCCCGCCGTGTGCCGGATCATCGCCAGAGCGATTGGCTCCCCGGCCCTCGGCGCCGGTGAGGCGCGGAGTGGGCTCGATTCGCTCTTCCTCGTGAAGCGTGGAGGGACCAGAAAGGCAAGACCCTCAGCCCGACGAGGCGCTGTCTTCAACGGCGAGGTCGGCGGCAGCAAGGCCACTTCACCTTCGCGGGGATGATACCCGCGCCTGAGGAAAGGCGCGGGCTCCAGCGAACCGATTAGGCCGTTGTGCCCGGCTTCGGGCTCGTCACGGATTCGATCTTGGCCGTAATCGTGCTCGGCTTCCAGACGAGCTCGTGCGCTGCCTGTGAGGCGGTCAGAACCGCCACGATCGTGCCCAGCGCGGGCAGACCGTGGGTGAACTGCTCGATGCCGCCCGTGCTGGCGACGGTGACGACGCCGGCGAGCAGGGCCACGACGACGGCGACGGCCCGCTTGGCCCGGGCCGACCAGAAGGGCTGCTGCACGACCGCGGTCAGGAGCGGCAGGAGGGCGCCGACTCCCGAGGCGGTGAGGGTGGTGACGGTACTCATGGCGAGGTCCTTGTCTGTCGGGAACGAGAGGACCAGACCCTGCACGGTGCAGAGGTCTTGCGTCGCGCGGCGGTCACTCAGCGGGCCGGTCGATGTCCTCGGCGATCTCGTCGGGCGGCGTGGGAGCGGTGCGGCCCAGCGTGCGGAGGTTGTCGAGCAGGACGCGGATGTAGTCGAGCGCGGCCGCCTTCCAGCGGCGGTCCTTGCGCTGCTCCTCCCGCATGTGCCGGACTTCCCGTTGGAGTTCGAGCTGTCCGGCCTCCAGGACGCTGACGCGCTCGATGGTCCGCGCGTGCACTTCGCGCTCCTGCTCCAGGACGACCTTCTGCTGGTCGAGCATCCCTCTCTGCTGGTCGAGCAGGGAGGAGAAGCCGGCGGTCACCGTCTTCATGGCCTCGACGTAGGTCTGTCCCTCGGCGGCCTGCGCCGAGGTCACGGCCTGCACGGAGGCGACCCGCTCGTCGGCGTCGCCGCGGCGCTTGACCTGGCGGTAGCTGAACCATGCTCCGGCGACGACGCCGCCCATGCCCGCCAAGGGGGCAATGACGGGCGCCAGGGAAGCGAGCCAGTCCACGGCGCCCCTCCTCGTAGTGGATATGGGTGCGCGGGAGCCGGGGCCGTAGGGCCGCGGCTCCCCGCAGTGCCGTACGGTGCACGACCGTCCGGCTTGTGTCGCGGGCTGGCCGCTCTACGTCCCGGAGCCGGTGGGCGGCTCGACGACGCCGGCGATGAGGTTCCAGGTGCGGCGGACGGCGTCGAGGAGCTGCTCGTCGGTGATGCCGGCCTGGGAGCTGTCGGGCTGGCCTTCGACGCGGCCGGCGGCGGCGGCCGCGGAGACGAGGGGGTCGGTCGCGAGGGCGGGCGCGTAGCCGGGGCCGGTGAGGTCGGAGGGGTTCAGGGCGTTGCGGGCGAGGGCGGACCGCAGGGGGTATCCCTGGGTGTCGGGGTCTTCGGCGAGGACTTCGCGGGCGACGCGGACGAATGCGGTGCGGACGCGGTCGGCGAAGGCCGGGCTGCGCATGAGGGCGTGCTCGTCGATGAGGGCGGAGATGGGCATGGGGCCTCCAAGGGCTACTTCTTGCAGGTGACGCGGAGGACAGGGGCGTAGGGCTGACCGACACCGCGCGCGCGGCCGCTGTATGCGGGGTCGGCGTTATTCGGGTCGAGCGCGATGCCGCGCCAGGAGGTGTGGTCGAAGACGGACGTGATGTCGACCCACTGGGCCGTGTTGCGGGTCCAGGCGATGGCCTGGGCTTCGGAGTCGCAGGAGAAGGTGGCGGGCCGGGAGGGGTGCTTGTGGGCCCTGATGACCGCGGTCCCGCCCGTGTTGCTCGCCCACTGGTCGAAGCACAGGAGGACTTCGGCCTTGAGGATGGTGGCGCCGGCGAGGTCGGTGGCGAGCTCGACGGGGAAGCCGATGAGGGCCGACTGCATGCCGTACACCGAGCTGTAGCCCTGGACGCACGCGTTGCCGTGAGTGGCGTTGTACGGGCCGCGGTTCATGTACGAGCCGGACCAGGAGGCCGCGTACTCCCTCTTGTAGAAGCGTGTGATGAAGGTGGGGTTGCCGCCGCCGGGGTTGTAGACGCCGGTGTCGGGAATGGAGGGGCCGATGTCCTCGACGTAGAACAGGCCGGGGAAGTTGCTGCCGCCGAGGAGGCGGACGGTCTGGCCGGCCGGGCCGCCCTGGGCGCGGAAGGTGATCAGCAGGCGGTGGAAGCCGGTGCCGAAATCGGCGCCGGAGCGGATCGTCTCCAGGTGCACCCGGATCCAGCCCTCCCACGGTGTGGGCTGGCTGAGGGACTGGATCTGCGGCGAGTTGAGGGTGGGGGTGGCGGCGCCGCCGTCGCGGAGGACGACCACGACCTCGCCGCCGGCGGCCGCCGGGTCGGCGTAGCAGTCGAAGACGACGCGGTACATACGGGTGGGGTTTGCCTCGAAGCCGAGCTCCATGTAGCCGTACTCGGTGGTGCCGGTGCTGACGGCGGTGGTCGGGTAGCCGACGGCGACCAGACCGCGGGGGTGGTTGGCCAGGATCCGGTCGAGGCGGTCGCCGCCGACGGTGAGGCTGCCGGCCACCGAGACGTTGCTGAACCCGGCGTTTCCGAGCTGGTCGATGGTGGCGACGGGAATCTGGTCGGTGGCGAGGGTGAGGTAGTTGGGGCGGCCGGTGACCAGGGCGACGGCCTCGCTGCCGTCCTGGTCGAAGAGCTGGATGCCCAGGGGGGACAGCTCGGCGCGGGCGCCGGTGGAGCCGGAGGCGACGACGAAGCGGGCGACGGCGTTGTCGAAGGCGACGGTGCCCGCGGTGCCGAAGACCGAGACGACCCGGACGCGGATGCGGACCGTGCCCGCCGGTGCGGCCTCGGCGGGGGCTCCGGCGAGGCGCTGCCAGGAGCCGCGGACGGCCAGGCCGTCGCCGGTGGTGACGATGCTCGCGCCGAGGGCGGTGCCGGCCGCGTCGAGCCACTGGGCGTAGATGCTGATGCGGGCGCCCGCCCAGTCGGTGGAGGCGAGGTAGTCGACGGCCAGCCACACCTTCTGGCCCGGGACGGCGGGGAGATCGGCGATGTCCAGCGGCCGGGAGACGGCCGTGGCGCTGGTGGCGTCGACCCGGACGGCGCGCGGGGTGCCGTTGCCGGCGGCGATCGACCAGTACGCGGCCGCGGCCACCCGCTGGTCGCTGAGCGCGGCCTCGAACGAGGGGTCGGCGATCAGGTTGCCGTCGGTGCCGATGGCGAGCTTGTCGGCGGTGAGCGAGCCGGCCTTGACGTGGGTGGCGTCGATGACGCCGGCGGCGATCTTCGTGGCCGTGACGGCGTTGGCGGCGAGCTTGTCCGCGGTGACGGCCAGGGCGGCGATCTTCTCCGCGGTCACCGCGAGCACGGCGATCTTCTCCGCGGTGACGGCCAGGGCGAGGATCTTCTCCGCGGTCACCGAGCCGGCCGCGAGCGCGCCGGTGTTCACGGCGCCGGCCTTGATCTCCCGGGCGGTGACCGCCTCCGCCGAGATCTTCCCGGCGGCGACCGCGTCGGCGGCCAGCGCCGCGGTGGTCACCGAGCCGACGACGAGGTTCGTGGAGTCGACGATGCCGGTCTTGAGGACCTCGATCGTCACCGCGTCGACGTCCATGACGCCGGTGGTGCCTGCCGTGCCGCTGCCGAAGTTCAGGTAGAGCAGGGGGGAGATGAACCGCGTGTCCGCGTGCATGACGCCGGGCGTGCGCGGGTCGAGGGCGGCGCCGCCGGTGCCCGGGGATCCTGTCGCGGCGCGGCCGCGGAGGTAGCCGGTGTAGACGGTCCAGCCCGAACCGGCGGGCTGCGGCGTGTTCGACGCGGCCACGTAGTGCCCGGAGGTGTACGAGTTCGCGCCGTTGCGGTTGACCAGGGTGACGCCGTCCGCGGCGACGCCGAGCGCGCCGACGTACAGGGTGTCGGTGCCGGAGACCGAGCCGGTGACGGTGCGCACCCGCGCGGAGATCCGGTACAGGCCGTCGGGGTCGTAGGGGACCTGGACGGTGCCGCGGACGACGGTGTAGCCGGTGGCCCTGGCCAGCGTCCGGCCGGTGGGCGCGTCCGGGGCCGCCAGGTGCGCCCACGCGGCGCCGGCCGGCTGGTTCAGCACCCGCCAGGCCTTCGGGTCGCCCATCGCGTCGACGTACCGCTGGGTGATGCCGTCGGCGAGCGCGCCGCCGAGGGCGTTCATCGTGACGGCGCCCGCCGCGAGGGCCGCGTCGGTCACGGCGCCGAGCGCGATCTTGCCCGCGGTGACGGCGTCCTTGGCGAGCTTGACCTCGCCGATGATGCCGTCGAGGAGGTCCTGGCCGACGGCTTGGCGCGGGGTGCCGGGGGTCGCCGCGGACGGCGGCCCGGTGATCTGGCCCGTGTTCTGCCCGACGAGCCGCACCCAGCGGGCGGCGTAGCCCTCCAGGGCGATGGTGGCGGTGCCGCCGGCCTGCGCGGTGATGGTGCCCACCTGCGTGGCGAGGCTCGGCACGAAGTCGGCGGCCGTGCCGACGTGGACCTGGACGAGCGCGAAATCCGAAGGGGTGTCGTACGCGTCCGCCCAGGTGCCGTCCCAGCCGACGACGAGGCCGGCGAGCACCGGCTCGATGGCCGGGGCCGTGGGGGTTGGCGGCGGCGTGGGGTTCACCGGGACCAGGGCGACGCCGCCGTCCGGCTGGACGCCCACGCTGCCCTTGAGGCTGCCGTCGGCGTCGTAGATGTCCATCGCGCCGCCCTCGATGGACGTGTGCGACGCCTGCGTGCTGCGCTCCAGCGCCTGGAGGCGCCGGGTCAGGTCGTGGAGGGTGCGTGCGAGGTCCGCCGCACCCGTGCTGCCCTCAAGGATCTTGACCATGGGGCGGCATGGTCCGGACGGCCGGGCTTAGCGTCGCGTCCTGGCCTGGGCGGTGGCCTAGTACACGAAGCTGTCCGAGCGGCGGAGGTCGAGGGTGATGATCCCGTCGGCGGAGACCTCGTCGGCGATGATCCGGTGCCACACGTCAACGTTCCCCACCCACGGCACCTGGACCTGGACACGGATGTCGTCGCCGAGCTGCCAGCTGCCGAACCGCGCGTTGGGGTGGTCGATGACCTGGATCCGCGGGATCTGGAGGGCCTTCGTACGTCCGGCGAGCTCGGCGCGGCCGCGCCTGGTCAGGGCCGAGGGTGAGGAGAGGGTTTTGTCCGTGATGGTCACGACCCGCCGCAGCCGCCCGTCATACGCGGCAACCTGGGCGCGCGCCATCTTTCGGCCCTCGCCCTTGCCGAGCACGATGGCCTCGTTGGCGTACTCATCGCCCATGCCCTCCGGCTTGGCGATGGCGATGATGTTCTCCGAGTCGACGAACCGCAGATCGCTGCGTCTGCGGCCGAGGCGCGGCTTACCCAGGCGCAGCCGGTGGGAGATCGTGTTGCCGGTGGACCTCGCCCAGAAGTGCTCTTCGCGCCAGTCGAACGGGGTGAGGCGGGTCAGAGTGTCGATGACCTGCCCGCAGTCGGGGTTGTCCCACCAAGCGAGTTCCCAGGGGTCGCTTCCGTCCCTGGCGCCCAGGAGCTCGCCGAGGTTGTGGGAGTCGACGACCAGTCCGATGTCCCCGTAGGGGCGCGACTTGATGTGGGCCCAGATGGCGCGGACAGCGGCGTAGACGTCCTGGCGGTGGCCGCCGTAGGGCTTCGGGGGCTTGGGCATGCGCTGCTTGCCCTTCTTCCCGTCCACCCATCCGTCGTGGTTCTTATCTTTTCCGGCATACGGATCTTTTGGGGTGATGAGCGGGCCGGAGATCATGTGGCTCTCGAAGGGAATGCCGTGCGGGTAGGCCGTGAAGCCCTCGGAGCGGATCGTGGCCTTCCCACCGTCGTACGAGGTGCTGGTCACGACCCCGCCCCAGCGGATCGCCCCGTTGATCTCCAGGTAGAGCTTCGTGCCCCACTCCTGGATGAGCGGCTTCCCGTCGGAGCCGATCATCCGCTGGTACTCGGGCTCGATCGTGCCCGTCATCGAGCCCGGCCCGGACAGCTCGCGGCGAGGATTCGACGTCAGGGCGATCGGGACGTCCCAGTCGAGGATCGTGCCGCCCAGGGCCCGTTGGGCGATGAATCGCCACCTCTCCATCTCAGACCCCTCCCTCCATCACGGGCTCGCCGGCATCCGGGAGGTCCGGCAGTTCCTCGGGCGGCTCCTCCTGGAACGGCGCCTCCAGGAAGAGCGGGCCCATGGCCACGGCGGGCTCCAGGAGCTCGGTGTCCGGGGTCTCGAAGAACTCCACCTCAAGAGTGAGCCACGAGCTCTGGTCGACCTGCACCTGTCCGTTGCCCGCCGCCGTCAGACGCGTCCACACCTCCAGCTCCTGCGTGGTGGACCGCAAGTCGGCCCCGATCGGGAACTCGCCGGAGAGCAGAATCGTGCGCCGACGGACCCCCGACCCCTCGTCGTCGTTGAGAGGGACGTCCGGGCCCGGCAGGCCGGCGAACGCCAGCCGGATGTCGCCCGCCACCGGGCTGCCCGAGACCCGGAAGCCGGACACGGACAGCTTCGCCGCCATCCGCGTCGCCCACACCGGGACGTCGAACCGCCAAGTCGTCAGCTGCCCGGGCCACTCCTGCCACGAGCCGTCGAAGTAGCCCAGCGTCGTCGCCTCACCGAGTCGGGCCGTCCGCATCTGCCGCTCCTGCCGCGGGTTCGCAACCGCGCGCAGGTCGGTGATCATCTCCTGCGTGATCGCCGCGGTGTTCGCCGGGATGTCGATGCGTGCGAGCGCGATCGCCGAGTCCTGGGGCGCGAGCGTCGGCAGATCCCGCCCGATCGTCGTCGACGGCACCCCGGAGATCACCCGGGTGAACAGGTACGGGCCCGCCTCCGGGTCCGCGGGGAGCGCCCACCCCTCCCCCGCGGGGTAGGGGTTCTCCACCCGCGCCACGATCAGGTCACTGCGCGGCTGGGCGCCGGTGGCCGCGATCGGGATCGTGTCCGGCACTGGCAGCCGGCCCGCGTACGCCTGGTACGTCGCACCGACGGCCCGGTTGAGGATCGCGCACGCACCCGGTGCGACCTGCACACTCGCGGCAGGCTGCTCCAGGGCGCGCACCACCAGGTCCCGGGCCCCCACCACGCCCTCGTTGCTGCCGAACGCTGCGTACGCCAGCAGCCGGGCTGTCTCGGCGGAGTGCAGCGCGCCCCCCTCCGTGAACCACGGGACTCCGTCCCACATGCCGCGTCTCCTTGCTCGTTCCGTTGAGGGCGCGAGCGTTTCTCAGAGAAACGGCTTGTGTCGCGGGGAGCGTTCGGCCGGCCGTCAGATGTAGGAGAAGGCGTTCCGCCATTGGATCGTCATGTAGGCGCTCGGGTCCGGAAGGCCGGTGTTCTTGAGCCGGAAGACCTGGCGGCCGGTCGGCAGCACCATCTCGTCCAGGCGCGGGGAGCCGCGCCGCATCAGGCCGGCGACAGAGGCGCTGCCGCGGGTGACGGTCGAGATCCACGGGCGCGTCTCGATGGTGATCTTCTCGCCCCGCTTGAGGGTGATGTCGAACGTCGCAGTCCACCACCTTTCGAGGACCACGGAGGGGTTGGTGATCGGCCCGTAGATCGTGATGATCGGCCACGCGGCCTTGTTCCCGCCGTTGTACACGACTCCCGGCGGGTCGTTGGGGGTGACCGGGTCGATCGGTTGCGGCTTGGGGAACCCACCGCCGATCGGGGAGGTCAGGCGGGGGCCGAATCCTCCCGGGTTGGCGATGTTCGCCCAGACCAGCGGTACGCGTTCCATCTGCTCGACGTCGTCGTAGGCGGTGTCGTCCACGCACGCGAACTCCGCGACGACCGGGGTGATCCCCTGCCGGGTCAGCCTCGATCCGGCGGGCGCCCACTTGCGGGGCCGGCCGTAGAACCGGCGCTGTCGGCCACCCTGGGTCGTCGACAGCACGGCCGAGTGCCCGTACCGCACGCGCAGGGACTCCGCGTCCCAGGCCCGGGCGAAGGTGGACAGGCGGCTGAGCCCGGCAGCATGCCGTCCATGCCGGGTGTTGGAGGCGCCGATGCCGTCGACGGCGAGCTCGAACGTGATCGTGGAGGCGGGCCGGTAATCGCGGCCGAACCGGATCCCGTCGCCGCGCGGCAGCTCCATGTCGCCGTTGTCGCGACTGCCGAGGGTGATCTCGTACGGCGCGGTCAGGTAGCAGCCGGTGCGGAAGCTGCCGAACGTGAAGTCGGCGCCCGGGTGCCACCGGTAGCCCGGGTACCAGAGTCTCCACTCGCCCTCAGCCGGCATGTACTCCTCCAAGTCGGATACGTCGGAACTCGAACATCGCGTCGCTGATGGCCTCGCCGGGCGTCAGCGGCTGGCTGGTCATCGTGAGATTGAAGTCCCCGCCCACGAGAGCAGGGGAGGCGTTTCCCTGGGAAACGGTGGAGCGCGGCGCGGCGGGAGCTGCGGTGCTCCGCGGCAGCCGGGTGGCGCCGTCCGCGTACTGGCGCAGTGCGCCGTTGGCGAAGTACACGACCCGGCCGCCGAACATCCGGGCCACCTCGTCGAGGATCGCGGCGGAGCGCCGGCGCTTGGACGGGGCGAGGGGGATGTACGCCTCGCCGCCGGTTTCCGGCTCGGCCCACAGGCGCCACTCGCCCGGGCGGGCGATCTGCGCGATGTGGTTCTCGGCTCCGTTCGCGAAGGCCCGGACGCGGTTGCGGACCTTGTGGATCCCGCCTTCGGCGAAGCGGACGATGCCTCCGTCGGCCTGCTGGGAGACCACCGCGGGCTTGCCGACCGAGTGGTACTGAATCGTCACTTGGACGGTCCGGCCGGTCAGTCGGTTGATGCTGCCCTGGATGTCGCGGACGTTCTGGAGCGCGGTCCCAGTGGGTGCGGTGATCTCGACGTTCTTCGTGCCGGGGACTTCCTTGATCTCGAAGCCCAGGCTCTTGAGCTCGTCCTGCGCGAGCTTGGTCGGGGCCTCCATCTTCACCGTCTTGCC
Source organism: Streptomyces sp. NPDC058758 (assembly GCF_042746075.1). Classification (NCBI taxonomy): domain Bacteria; kingdom Bacillati; phylum Actinomycetota; class Actinomycetes; order Kitasatosporales; family Streptomycetaceae; genus Streptomyces; species Streptomyces sp. NPDC058758. The sequence continues at coordinate 90,743 of NZ_JBHYPS010000023.1, forward strand.
CGCAGGAAGTTCTGCCACCTTGTCGCGGACGGCGGTGAGGTCGTCGGCGGCGGTCTTGATCAGGGCCTTGACGGAGACGTTCTTGTTCGCCGGCGTCGCGGCGAGGGATTCGACGAGCATGGAGAGCTGGCTGCGGGCGCCGCCGGTCGGAGCGGTGATCGAGACGTTCTTCCCGCCGGGCAGCGTGGCGACCTGGAAGCCGACGGCGCGCAGGGCGGCGATGGCCTCGGCGTTGGGCGCCTTGACGGTGATCGACTTCCCCGCCGGGATGGACGCGAGCTGGGTCTGGAGGCCGAGGATCTGTGCGTTCGCCTCGGGGATGCCCTTGGCGGCGAGGAGGATGCTCACCGTCGAGGGCATCAGGCCCATCTTGTCGGCGAGGGCCTCGGCCTGGGGAACCGTCAGGCCGAGGTCGCGGCCGTAGTCGACGGCAGCGTCCCGGGCCTTCTTCATCTCGGCCTGCCCCGTCTTGAGCGCGTCGGCGAGCGGGGTTCCGTTGCTCTTCGCGAGCTCGACGGCGGCGATGGCGGCCCCGGCCGCGGAGTCCCGAAGTTCGGTGAGGTGGGTGTTGAACTGCTGGCCGGCCTTGGTCGCGGTGTTGACGGAGCCGTCGTACTGGATCAGTTCCTTCGCGGCGTTCTTGAGCTTGCTGGTGTTGGCCTCCATCGCATCGTTGACGGAGATCACCGCGGCGTTCACCCGGGTCTGGGCGTCGTGGAAGGACTGGGTGCCGCCGGTGAGGGCGTCGAGGGCGCGCTTCAGGGAGTTGACCCGGTCGTCAGCGGTCGCGGTCGAGTTCGACATGCCTTCGACAGCGGTCTTGAGGCGGCTGAACGAGTCGGTGCCGCCGTCGCCGGCGTTCCGGGTGGCGTCGGCGAACTCCTTGTTCTTCTGCATGCTCTTGTCGAGGTCGCCGCTGACGGCCTTGAGGGCGTCCTTGGCACGGATCGCGGCCAGGCCCTCGTCGTCCCATGCCTGGGCCGCTCCGCCGGAGGAGACGATCCACTTCTCGTGCGCGTCGGCGGTGGCCTGGAGTTCGTCCTGCATCTCCTTGAGCGAGGTGCCTTGGCCCAGGTAGGCGTCGGTAAGTTCCTTGAGGGAGATTCCGGCTTCCCGCATGCGGTCGACGAGCTTGCCCTTGCCGTCGGCGATCTTGGCGTCCTGGAGGAGCTGGGCGGCCTGGGCACGGACGTTGGCGTCGATGGCGCCGTTGGAGTCCCGCAGGGCCTGGGCGAGGGAGTTGACGCGGTTCTGCTGTTCGGCGGCCGCGCGGGCGGCCTTCTCGTGCTGGTTGGCCAGCAGGCCCACGCCGATGGTGACGAGCGCGATGGCCGCGCCCCAGGGCCCGCCGAGGGCTCCGACGAGTCCGGACATGCCGACGCGGACCGAGCCGGCGACCGAGCCGACGGCCCGCATGGCGCCGGTCATTCGGCCGGCTCCGGCGGCCGCGCTGTTGTAGGCGCCCTGCATGCGCTGCCAGACGCTGATGTGGGGGCCCATGGTGCCGTTGGCGACGCTGGTGGCGGCGCCGAGGTTGCGGATGGAGCCGACCATGCCGGTCAGGGCTCCGGTGATGCTGCGGACGACCTTGAAGGCGAGCATCGTACCGAGGAGGATCCCGAGGCCGGTGCCGAGGCCGGGAACGACGTCCGTCAGCCGGTTGAAGATGTTGAGCAGGCCGTTGAAGGCGCCCAGGAGCATGCCGAGCCCGACTCCGGCGACGGACAGGGTGGCGATGGCCTGGGCGAGGTTGGAGATGATGCCGATGACGGCGGGGCCGACGGTCTGGCCGATGGAATCGAGGAAGGCGCCGATGCCGGGCATCAGCTCAGTGCGTATCTGGCGGACGAGGTCGGCGACGCCGTTGTCCTTGGCCATGCGGCCGAGGCCGCGGACGAGGTCGCCGACGAGCGCGTTGAGCTCGTGGAAGGTGGGGGCGGCGTCGGAGAAGAACTTCTCCATGGACTTCTTGCCCTCGCCGCTGTTGGCCCAGCGGTCGAACCGGCGCATGGCGCCTTCGAGGCCGTCGAAGAGGGCGTTGCCCGCGTCCATGCCGGCGCGGCCGACTCCGGCGAGGCCCCGCCCGAGGTACAGGGTGGTGCGGCCGAGCTGCTTGGCCTTCTCGGCGGCGTGGTCGAGGAAGCGGCCGAGCGAGCCGGTGGAGCGGCCTGCGGCGGCCGAGGCCCGGACCCACTGGGTGAAGCGTTCGCCAGCCGCGCCGATGCGCTCGACGAAGGGGCCGGAGGCGACCAGGAAGTCGAGGGAGGCACGGCCGAGGTTCCCCAGGCCGTTGGTGAGGTTGCCGATGACCTTCGAATTGGTCCCGGCTATCTTCTTGAAGTCGCTCTTGAAGACCCCGGTCTGCATGAACCGGGCACCACGCTGAGCGAGCGCGCCCATCTGCGACGCAGAGTCGCCCAGGGCGTCCCGCAGGAGCGGGAGAACCGCGTTCGACAGGGGCCGAATTTCGTTGGCGACCTTCGAGAAGAAGCGCTCCTGCACGGACTGGCGCATCTTGCGCCACCCGCCGCTCAGGGACGCGATGGTGCTCACCGACTTGCGGGCCGAGACGGACACGTTTTCCAGCGACTTGTCGAGCGCCTTCTGCTGCGCCTCGGTGAGCTTCGTGCCGTCCCGTAGCTGCGCCTGCGCCTTGAGGGTCTGCTTCAACGCCTCGCCGAAGCCGGAGAAGGCGACCTTGGTGCCGATGGCAGCCGCGCCGGCGGCCATGATGAGGCCGGGGACGGCGCCGAGGACACCGACGGCCGGGGCCATCGAGGAGGCGAGGGCGACGACCGCGCCGCCGTACTGCGTGAGCGCGGCGATGGCGGGCTGGAGGACCGAGATGATGCCGCCCAGGGCGAGCATCCGCAGGGAGCGCCGGCCGCGCGGCATCTGGAACTGGACGGGGACCCGGACCGGGGTCCGGTCGGCCTCGCTCTGGGCGCCGCCCAGGAGAGACCGGATCCGGTCCAGCAGCCCGCCTCGGCGCCGCCCTTCGTCGACGTCCACCGGGACGCGGATGTCGTTGCTGGCGGCCTCGCGTGCGACATCGTTGAGCTCGCCGCGCAGGCCGTCGCGGTCGACGCGGACCCGCACCGTGGCGGTGACGCCGCGGGAGGCCCGCTCGACGGCCTTCTCGATCTTCTTGCGCAGGCCCTTGGTGTCGACCTTGACCTTGACCTGCACCGCCAGACCTTCGGCGGCCGCCTCGACCTTGGTCCGCAGCTCTTCGGCGAACCCCGCGAGGGAGGCGACGACCGGCACTTCGAGGCGGCCGGCCTGCATGCCCTCAGCCACTGCGGACCATTCCTCTCCTGGCTGCGGCCGCCAGCATCGCCTGGTGGCCGTTCATCGGCTTCGTGGGCTGCTGCGCCTCCGTGTCCGCCGTGTCGTACGGGCGGTTGATCGTCCGCGGTTCCTTGCGGCGGTGGTCGGAGGCGAGCAGGGAGATCTCCTCCACGAGCTGCGCCAGGAGTTCGGTGCGGACAGTCCAGCCGCCGATAGGCGACGAGCTGACGCGGGACTCCTCGGGCAGGCCGTCGAGGAGCGAGGTCAGCCGGCGGAGTCCGAGGAAGCCGGGCTGTCCTGGGCGAAGCCAGATGCCCCGGGCGTCGAGTCCGTAGTACCGGAGGAGGTCGGACTCGACGTCGCCCCATCGGGAGCGGAGGAGCCGGCCGACCCGAAGAGCTTTCCCAGGTCCACCCCGTAGACGCGGATCAGGGCGGTGCTGAGCCGGACGTAGTCACCGATCGACGGGCGCGCGGCGATGAACTGCTCGTACTGGTCCTCATCGAGGAGCAGCGCGTACGTCTCGCGGATCGCGGCGAGGAACTGCTTCGGGAGGCGGGGGCGCTTGAACAGCACCTCGATCACCTCGCCGACGGCGGTGCCGCTGTCGGTGCGCATGATGTCGGCGAGGAGGCCGACGAGGTCGAGCTCGGCGCTCAGGAGCGGGTCCAGGGCGTCGGCCGGCAGTTCGGCCGGGAAGAGCAGGTCGAGCTTCTTGGAGAAGTTGACGGGGATGCCGTTGGGGTACTGCACCTCGCGGCGCTGGGCTTCGAGGTCGATGGCGTAGGACGACATGGTGCGGGTTCCTCCCGGGGCGGTGTCGGACCCGCGGAAGGTAGAGAGCGCCACGCGCTTACGTCTCGTGCTGGGGTTGCACACGCAGCAGGGCCCGTGTCTCACATGTGAGACACGGGCCCTGTGGTGGCCGGGCGGTCAGGAGGACTTGGCCTCCTTGCCGCTGGGGAGCGCCACGGTTTCCAGGGCGTCCACGAACGGCTTGAGCTGTTCGTAGAGCTCGCGGGCGGCGGCCGCGCTAAGCTCGCTGGCCTTGGTGGGGTCGAACACCTTGGCCGCCTTCCCCCAGCGGTCCAGCTGGCTCGGGGCGGCTTCTCCTGAATCGCTCAGGTCATCCGTGGTCTCGATAGCCTCGACGGACCAGCCCAGACGCTTGATCGTGGCCCGGAGGGCGTTCGGGGTCTTGGCCTCGGACTCCTCCCACGCCTTCTGTACGGCGGCGTCGCCTGCCTCCTGCGCGGCTTCAAGGCCGCTGTCGGCGTTCTCCTTGCTGACCTGGCGGTGCAGGGCCAGGAGCACCGGTACCTGCCGCGCGCTCAGCGCCTCGGGTGCCAGGTCTCCCAGCGCCCGGCGAACCGTGTGCTCGTTCACGACTCGGTACCCATGGGCCCGGGAGATGCCCCACCGCTCCTGGAGGTACGCCTTGAAGGTCTTGTACGGGGCCCCGGTGGCCGGCGAGACCATGTCGAGGTAGAGGCCGTCCTGGTGGATGACGTAGAGCGGCAGATTCGCCTTCTCGACGAACCGCTTGTCAGCGGCCGCAACCGCGTCGCGGTACCGGGCGCGCTCCTCTTCGACAATGCGCTCCCAGAACGCCAGCTGCTCCGCACGCGTCGCGGTCGAGGCAGGCACCTGAAACGTGCGGACCTCCAGCTCGGCTTCGGGCGCTTCGGCCTCGGGATCTTGCGGCGCGCCCTCTTCCTTGGGGCCGGGAAGAAGCGCTTGGGCACCCGGAGGAAGGCCCAGGGTTCGCAGGACGTCGAAGACGTTCCCGGAGTTGGGATCGCCGCCGAACGCGTCTTCGAGCTCGCCCTTCTCCTGGGGGTCATCCGTCTGCGGGGCGGCGGTCATGCAGTGGTCTCCAATCGGGTGCGCATCTGGCGCAGAAGGGCAGTCGTCAGATTGTTGTGGGCGCCAGCAAGGTTGCTGATCTGCTCCGCCATGCGCTTGTCCTCGTCACGGGCCCGCTGTTCCAGCTCCCACACGGAGAGCCCGAGCTCGCGGGCCAGCTTCGCCGACTTCGGTGAGGCGTGGATCGACTCCTCGAAGACGTGCGTGCTGTTACCGAGGAGCCTGCGGGCCTCGGTAACGACTTCCCTGTGGATGCTGGTGGCCCCGCTGGGGGAGCCGAAGTGGACTACACCGAGGAGCTGGAGGAGCGGGTTCACGGCACGGGCGGACTTGAAGGTGTCGGAGATGTCCTTCAAGGCGTCCTCCAGCGAGCAGACGTCCATCTTGACCGGGGTCACGAGCCATCGACTTGCGCACAGGCAGAGGGTGAGGACGTTGGGGTTCTCCGGGGGCGCGTCGATCCAGATGACGCCGTACTTACTCAGGAGGGGCTGCAAGCACTGCGCGAGACGGCAGAAGGCCGCGATCGGACCTGACGCCGTAGCGATGTCCATGAAGACGGCGTTGATCGCGCGGAGTTCCTTGCCGCCGAGCACGACGTCCAGGTTCGGCCGGTTGGTCTTGACGGGCACGAGGGGGGTACCGTCGCGCAGGGCTTGGACGAACGCCTTGCCGCCGTCGCCTTCCCCTATCCCGAACTCGCGGCGGAGGTTGCCCTGCCCGTTGGCGTCGATCGCGAGCGTGGGGATGCCCTCGGCGGCGGTCTTGGTGGCGTTGTTGCCGGTCAGGGTCGTCTTTCCGACGCCGCCCTTGCCGCTGGCGAAGACGAAGACGGGCGTGAACCGGCGGTAGTCGATACCGAGATCTCCGGCCGACATGGGGATGGTGGCCACAACAGCGCCCTCCGAGGCACGGCGAACAATTCGCTCGCATTCTGCCAGCCCGACGATTATGTGCGGGCAGAGACCTCCGAGACGGGAGAGCCCTGTCTGGCGTGTCTCACATGTGAGACACGCCAGACAGGGCTCCAGGGGGCCGTGTCTCACATGTGAGACACGGCCCCCTGTCAGGCTGACGCGGCGAACGCCGGGTCGTTGGTCAGCAGGTACCAGGGGTCGGAGTCGTCGCCGCCCTGGACGGCGAGCCTGAGCGGCAGGACGGCCTCCTTGCCCTTCTGGAGCTCCGTGCTGACGCCCTCCATCTGCATGGCGCGGGGCACGACGTACCGGTACGCCTTCTCGCCGTCGGTGACCTCGATGGTGGCGGCGACCTCACTGCGGCCGCCGATGCGCGGCGGGGTGAACTTGTAGTGCTTGGGGGTGCCGGTGCCGCCGGCCGGGGTGATCTCGACGATGCTGCCTCCGCCGAAGACGGCCTTGAAGTTGCGGCCGCTCCACTGCTGGAGGTCGACCTCGATGGTGGCGGAGTCCGAGGTCTGGATGGTGCGGCTGGGGAAGTCGGTCTGTGCGGATCGGATCTCCTCGAACTGGGGCTCCTCGGAGAACTTGAGGCTGTCGGGGGTGGTGAGACCGACGCTGTACCAGCCGGCGGGCATCGCGACGAGGGCGTCCGCAGGGGCCGCGGTTCCGACCGTGGCGAGCCAGACGCGGGTTCGGGCGGGGGTGACGAGCTGTGTGGCGTTGGTGATCTCGACGGTCATGGGCGGGCTGCTCCTTGCGGCCGGGTTCTTGGGGCCGGGCCACGATGGAGAGCCGGCAGGGCTTACGTCGCGTCCTCAGGGCCCCGGGGTCAGGCAGGGGTGAGGGGCGGCCGCACGGTCACGAGCAGGCCGAAGATGTGGCGGGGCTGCCCGTCGGCGAGGGGTGAGTCGATGAGTGCGCCCGAAGGGCGGACGGAGCTGACGACCGGCTGGCCGGGCTCCGCTACGGCCTCGGGAAGTTCCTTCGCGGCGAGCGCGGCGATCAGGGCGATACGACGGAGAGCGGCCGGCCCGGGCCAGCCGCCGGGGTCGCCGTAGACCTCCAGGGTGACCTCGGGCTCGGTGGTCCACTCCAGCGCGCGCATGTCGCCGCCGGGGCCGGAGGTGACGCGTAGGTGCGGCCAGGGGGCCTCGCGGATACCGGAGACACGGCCGGGCCCGCCAAGCGCCTCATGCACCTTGGGGTGATTGGCGAGCCAGGACAGGACGACGGCGACCGGATCGGCGTCGGCGACCGAGTAGGCGGTGTCCACGTGGTCAGCCGCGGGTGCGCGCGAGGTAGCCGCTGCCTCGGAGCTGGCGGGCGTAGTCCGGTGAGACGTGGGCGGTGTCGCCCGGCCGGACCTCCTTCCCGCCGACGCGGAGGTGGTGGGCGAAGGTGACCTTCTCGGCCGTCTGGCCCGGGCGCAGCGGCGGGCCGACGAGCACGACGTCGTCGGCCGGCTCCTCGCTGGCGTTGGCGGCGGCCGTGGTCTTCTTGATGTTCGTGGTCATGCCGCGCAGGGTGCAGAAGGGTGGGGCTTTGTGTCGCGGGGTCCGTCAGCGGCGGGCGGCGACCGCTGCGGCGGCCCGGGCCATGAAGTAGGTACCGGCCGCTTCGATGTTGCCGGGGTAGACGGTGCCGACTTCGGCCTCGATGACGAACTCGCCGCTGGCGACGACCTTGGCGGTGACCGTGCTGCCGGTGATGACGGGCGGCAGCGTTCGGATGTTGCGTGCGATGCCGTCGGGGATGGTGCGGGCAGTGCACCGGCAGTTCTTGATGTTGGCCACGGCCCGGGAGGACTCGTCGCGGGGCGCCTTCATGTAGGTGATGGGGCCGACACCGCGGTGGCGGCGGTCCCAGTCCATCGAGTTGATCTCGAAGCGGAGGTTCGCGGGCTTCTCCTGGTTGTGCGCGGCCGCGTGGGTAGGGCGCACGCGGTCGTCGGCGATCGTGACCCACTTCTTCGTGGGCGGGGCCAGCCGTTTGGCCTCGCGCTCGACCTCGCGCGCGATCTCGTGGACGTGGGGGGCGATCATCACGGCGAGCTGCTGCTCCAGGCCGGGGGCGGCTCGGAACTTCGCCATCAGGGGGTTTCCGGGGGGTTGAGCGTCGCGACGACGGCGATGTAGTCGGCGGCGCCGTAGCCGGGGACCTTCTTGAGGAGCGCGGTGGTGACGGTCCAGGTGCGGGTGCCGTCGCCGAGGACGTCGCCGGCGCGCAGAGGCCAGGCCCGCGGGTCGACTCGCAGGGTCCACGAGCCGTCGATCTGCTCGACGGCTGCGCCCGGCCAGGTGCCGCTCGGGGTCGGCGGAGTTCCTGGCGGCGGCGGGACGGGAGTGCCGTGGGCGTCTCGGGCCCATGGGTGGGGCAGCACGTAGGCGGTGAGGTCGCGGTCAGGAAGCAGGACGGCCATGGGGCGGCTCCGGGCTACCAGCGGCGGTAGCGGCGCCCGCCGCCGTACGGCCAGGGGACGGTGGGGGCGGTGTTCAGCGGCCGGTAGACCTGGCGCTTGTAGCCGGAGAGGGAGTCGAGGGTGGGCAGGGCTCCAGGCTGGCCCGGGGTGGGTGCGGTGTCGTACGAGATCGACTGGCCTTCGGCGGAGACGGAGGAGACTCGCCTCGTGCCGTCGGCGTCCGAGGAGGGGTCGTTGCGCAGCGTCTCGGCGGCGTGGGCGACGACGTACCGGACGATGGGCTCCTCGGTGCTGCCGTCGAGGCCGACCAGGAGCTGCACCTCGTAGGTGCCGTCGGCGTTGCTGATGTAGGAGACGACGCTGACGACGTCGTCGTACTGCTGGATCGGCCACGCCTGCGGGTCGTCGAGTGCGTAGCCGAACATCGGCATCGCGGACAGGATCCGGCGGGGGGTGGGGATGAGCGGGCGGCCGATGTAGGCGAGGACGTCGGCCTGGGCCTCGCGGATTTTCTGCCAGTACCGCTCGCGCTGCACCGCGGTCAGCGGCAGGGGGACGTTCAGCGCGTCGGCGACCTGCTCGGCGGAGGCGATCAGGTCGCCTCCGCGAGGCAGGTCGAGACGCACGGCGCGGTCGGTGGCGGTGAGCTGGTTCTTCGCGGGGGTGAGAGTGACGGTGCACCAGTACCGGCCGTCGGGAAGCGAGTCGGGGATCTCGAATCGGTAGACGGACTCCCGGAGGCGGGTGGCCGGCCCGGCGGTGGCCAGAGGTGTGCCGGTTCGCTCGGGCCCGGCGTACAGGTCGATGCGGTCGACGCTGCCGCCTGCGGTTGCCGGGTCGCACAGGGCCCCGGCCCAGACCGGCCGGTAGTCGTACACCGCCATCTCTACTGCTCCCTTACTTCTGGTCGGCCTGGGTGCGCAGGCGGTCGAGGATGCGCTGCGCGTCGGCGGGGGCGATCTCGGCGCCGGCGGGGATGAGGAGCCGGGTGGTGGGCGTGTTGTAGGCGCCCATGCCGACGTGCTCCACGAGGCGGCAGGTGGCTCGCAGGCCGGAGCCGTACGGGACGGCGACGGGCTGGAAGAGGTTGTCGAGGTCGGCCGGCGGGAGGCCGGTCGCGTCGTCGACGATGGCGTTGCTGATGTGGGCGGGGAGGATCTGCTGGGAGTTGCGGATCTCCTCCTTGGCGGGCGGGGGCGTCGCGGCCGGCGGCTCCAGCGGGGCGACCTCGGGAGCGGTCGGGCTGTCGAGGGCCGGGCTCTTGGTCTCGGGGGCCTCGGCGACGGCCTTGTCCTCGGCGGTTTCCTCGGTGGTGTCCTCGGGCGCGATGGCCTTGTTCTCGGCGTCGGTGTCGGCGGTGGTCTTGCGGGTCCGGGGCGTAGGCATGTGGGTCGTCTCCATGCTCGGGTGCGGTGCTGCGGCACTATGCCGGGCCGCAGCGGCTTACGTCGTGCGGTTGGGCGGGTTAGGCGTAGGTGAAGGCGGTGGTCTTGGTGACGGCGCCGGCGTCGTCGTTGAGGACGATGCTCACGGCCCCGGCCGCGCCTGCCGGGCTGGTGACCTGGATCTTCTCGGAGGTGAGGATCTTGAGGGCGGTGCCGGTCGTGCTGCCGAACTTCACGTCCGCGATGCCGTCGAGGTTGGTGCCGGTGATGGTGACGACCGTGCCGCCGGCCGCCGGGCCCGTGGCCGGGGTGACGGTCTTGATGGTGGCGGCGGGGAAGAGCTTGTCGATCTGCGACTTCCGCACGATCGCCCCGGCCTTGAACAGGAGGGTGCGGATGGAGCCCTGCGGGACGCTGTCGCGGCTGTCGAACGGTCGGCTGCCGAGGTCGAACGGCTTGGTGGAGTAGACGTCGGCGGTGACGGTCATCTCCGGGTCGGTCGTGTTCGTCGCGGGGAACGCGGCCCGGGTGATCCGGGTGTTGTCTGCCGTGTAGAGGCCCATGGTGGGTGGGGTCCCTTCTCTCGTCGGTGTGGCGGGCGAAGGGTGCAGGATCGCGACGCCTTGGGTCGCGTCCTCGCGGTCAGAGGATGCGGAGGTCGTCCCAGCCGTCGGCGGTGGCGGAGAAGACCATGAGGCCGGGCTGGGAGACCTCACCGGAGCGCATCGCGTACCAGTCGCTGCCGTTGTCGAGGGTGGGGGCCTGGAGCCACAGGCGGCCGTTGCCGAGCTGCTGGGCGCGGAAGTGGTGGTAGTGCGCGGTGACGAGCACGCGGGCGTCGGCGATCGGCTGGCGGCCGAATGTCTGGGCCCTCCACCAGTCCACGGCCTTCTCGGGCCGGGGGTACTGGTGGCCGTGGGCGAGGCCGACGACGGTGCCGGCCATGTCGAGGGAGATCGTGTCGCGCCAGGGCTCGGGGGTGACGAAGCTGACGTGGCCGTAGGCGTCGGAGTTCCGGCTGTAGGCGTCGGCGATCTGGCTCATGACCTCGATGCCCCAGTCGTCCTCGGGCGGTCCGACCGGGTCCTTGCCGCGCCGGACGCGGGCGTGGTTCGAGCCGACGGTCGCGGCGACGACGCGGGGGAAGGTGGCGGCGAGACGGTCCAGGCCCTCGAAGGTGAGCCGGCGGTGGATCCGGACCATCTGCGTCAGCGTCAGGTCGTTGGTGTATGCCTGGCTGGTGACGTTCTCGAATCCCTCGATGCAGTCGCCGCCGTCGAGCCAGTACGCGGCATCGGGGGCGCGGCCGACCTTGCCGAGGTCGCGGAGGTGGTCCTGGAGGCGGTCGAAGCGGTCGGCGATCCGGCCGACGAGTTCCTTCGTGCCGCCGTCGCGGCCGACCTTGCCGGCCTGCGGGTCGGCGTAGACGACGCCGAGCGCGCGAGCCGCGGTCTCGGGGGCGGGGCGTTGCTTTCGGCGGCGGCGCATGGCGTCGCGGACCAGGCTGTTGAGGTCGTCGGTGGAGGCCCAGCCGGGGGTGGCGGGCTCGATGAGGTAGCGGCAGCGCCACACGGGGCGGGTGACGGCGTCCTCGCCCTGGGCGTCGCGGTGCCAGGCGGCTGGGTCGTGCCGAGCTTCGACGAGGCGGACGCGGTAGCCGTCGGGGACGGCGAGCCCGAGGGCTTCGACGCGCTCGCGCCAGCCGGTCTCGTCCTGCGGGGGCGCTTCGGCGGCCGGGGCGGTGACGAGCATCGAGCCGCCGGCCTCGTAGCGGACGCCGGGCTCCCACCCCTTGGGCGCCATGGCGGCGGGACGGACGGTCTGGGGAGGTTCGGCCTGCGTGTCGGCCGCGGGGCGCAGGAGGGCGTCGAGGTGGTCTTCCAGGCTCATCGCGGGCACCTGCATCCGCTGCTGGTGCCGCGTCGGCGGTGCCGTGCGACGGCCGGGGCCTGGACGGGGTGGCCGTTGCGGGTGAGGGCGTCGGCCACCTGGGGGGCTGAGGTCGGGGAGTCGAGGACTTCGCGGAGCTTGGCGGCGGCCGGCTCGTCGAGGGCGTCCAGGATCAGGGCGAGCGTGCACAGGGGGCCCTTGCGCACCGGGGCCGCGGCGGCGAGGGCGTCGAGGTCGTTGATGAGCCCGCTGGTGGTGTCCGGCAAGGGGTCCTCGTTCTGCTGGTCGGACGCAGGGCCGGGCGTGGTGCGCCCGGCCCTGCTGGGGTGATCCGTGTCGAAGGCGCGGGGCCTTCGCCCTGTTACGGGGTCGGCGCGGTCCAGGTCCCGAGAACGAAGCTCTCGGGTCGCGGTACTTCGAGGCTCAGCCTTTCGTCAGCTCGGAATGTGATCACGCCCCGCTCAAAGTTGTCCGAGTTCTCGGAGCTGACGGTGACCGAGACGTTCTCGCGGTCGTAGAGCTGGGCGCCCATGCCGAAGGCCCCGAGGAGGTACTTGCCGTCCGGCATGGCGGTGGTCTCGACGACGTTGATCCGCCAGACCTGCTTGGTCGCGCCGACGGCGACCTGGAGGGCGACCCGGAAGGCGCCGGTGTCGTCCTCCTCGACCTCCACGTGCTCCCACATGGTCGGGCTGAGGACGATGCCGGTGGGCTCGTACTCCGCGAGCAGCGACTTGGTGATCGCCCGTCGGATCTGGACGGAGTACTTGTCCTTGGCGTCGCCGGTGTACTGCTGGACGCCCGGGACGTTGAAGAGGCCGGTCAGCTTCTGGCCGTCGCCGACGGAGTGGAGGAGGTCGTAGTCCTCCGCGAACTTGACGCCTTCGATCATGCGGCCGTTGATGAAGGACTTGAGCCGCGAGTCGTCCGACAAGATCGACTTGTGGCTGTCGATCAGGTGGGCAATCTCTGCGACCGGGTACATCACGGGCTCAAGGGTGAGCTTCGAGCGCGGGGCCCGGCCGAAGACGTCGCTGTCGGCACCGGTGGCCGGGGAGACGCCGTCGGCGGCGTACCGCTCCTTGACCTGGGCGGCGTTGTTCACCCAGCCGGTCTCGCGGACGCCCATCAGGAACGCGGCCTTGGTGCGGGCCTTCGGGAAGAGGTCCCGGATGTGCATCTTCCGGCGCCGGAGCTCGGTGAGCGGGAGCTCCTGGCCGGTGCCGAGGGCCTGGTGGGTCTGGGTGCCGGCCGAGAGCGAGAAGATGCTCTTGCCCTCCATCTCCGCGCGGATGAACGGCCGGTCCTTGAACTCGGCGGCCGCGGCCCGCTTGTAGGCGTCGGACTCGACGAACATGTCGCCGAGGGACTTGAACTCGGCGTCCGGCTGCGGGCTGCCGTAGTGCTGCGCGGCCGCGGGCGTCCCGCCCTCGGGGGCGTCGAGGTAGGTGCCGATGTCGGCGGCGCCGGAGGCGGCGTCGATCAGGCCCTTGATCTCCTGGGCGTCGCGGACGGCCTTGACGTAGGCGCTCTTCTGCTCGGTGCTGATGACGAAGGCGCCGTTTTCCTCCTTGAAGGTTCCGGCGATGCGCTCGGCCTCGGCGGACTTCTCCGCGAGCTGGGTCTTGAGCGACTTGAGGAAGCTCTTGTCGGCGGTGGCGGTGGCCATGATGCGGGTCTTCTCCCTGTGCTGGGCTGGGCGATGGCGTGCGTCGCTCGCCCGGCCAGCACCGGGACGCCTCAACGCGAGGCGCATTGGAAAGGACGGAAGTGGTTAACGTCGCGTGCTCCCGGCTCCTGCGGACTTCACGGGGCCGGGAGCACGTAGTTGGGCAGGTCAGGAGGGGTAGGCCAGTGAGGCGAGGGCGGCCTTCACCTCTGCGGGATCGAGGACGACCTGGTCGTCGTCCTCGGTCGGGGGCGGCGTGTCCGCGGTGCTGCTGGCGGCCGGCTGTGGGGCCTCGCTCGTCTCTTCCTCGTCCGCGTCCTCCTCGTCGTCGCCCCAGCCGTCGGTGACGTCGTACTCCTCCTCCCACAGGTCGAGCTTGAACGGATTCGGGCTGGGGGTAGAGCCGTCTCGGGGGTCGGGCCGGACGGGGACTCCCTTCTCCGACATCGCGCGGACGAGCTTCTCCACGCCGGGCCGGAGCTGTTCGATGGTCCGGGCCGGGGCGTCGGCCATGAGGAGGGAGACGGTGGCGTCCTCGATGGCGTCGGCGGCGGGACGGAGGTACCGGGCCTCGGTCTCCTCGTCGCCGCGGGCGGTCCTCTCGGGCCCCTGGGCGGGCAGGGCGATGGTGGCGAGCTCGACGGGCTGAGGGGTGCCGAGGTCGATGTCCCGGCCGGCGGCGGTGTACGGGATGGCGTACGTCCTCGTCTCGCTGTCCTGGTGGTGGGAGACGATGACGCGGTCGGGATAGGTCGCCTCGACCATGACGTAGCAGCCGTCGCTGCCGCCGTCGTCGAGCAGGGTGCGGGCCGCGTCACCAAGCCGGGCGCGCAGCTGCTCGAAGGAGTAGGGCATGGGTGCGCTCATGGCGGTCTCCGGGTGGTGTGCGGACTTGGCTTCGAGGACGGCGGCATGGGCCGGGGCGACGGGGCGCAGGGCGGCTGCGGCCTTGGCCTCCAGGACGGCGGTGCGCGCGGTCTTGGTCTCGACGGGCGGCGGGGGCGCGGCGGTGGCGGGGCCGGTGAGCGGTACGGCGGTGCGGTCGGCGCCGAAGACGACGTGGACCTGGTTGAAGGTGACGGGGGTGGCCGGCACCGGTTCGGTGGGGGGCATGTCGTAGCCGAGGGTGAGGTGCGGCGTGAAGCCGTGGTTCGTCCGGACGACCTCGGCGTACGGGGAGGTGGCCAGGGCGGTGGCGATGGCCTGGCGGAGTTCGGTGAGGCCCGGCACGTCCACGGGCACCCACGTCGGGGCGCCTTCGCCGGTGTCGGGGAAGGTCCCGATGCCGCCGATGGTGCCCTTGAGCGGGGTCGCGGCGCGCACCGCGTCGGTGACGATGGCGCGCAGGTCTTCGGCGGCGTCGCCGAGTTCGGCGGCGTCGCCGAGGTAGGCGAGGGTGATGTGCAGCTCTTCGGCCGGGGTGCCGTCGGGCTGGGCGATCTGCTCGGCGACGTCCAGCGGCGGGTACAGGGCGATCATCACGCCGCGGCCGGTCTGGGTCTCGGCGGCCTTCTGTTCCAGTTCGATGGAGGACCAGGTGGCCTTGTGCTCCAGGTCGCCAGCGCGGCTGGACTTCACCTCGATGCTGCGGGTGAGGGGGTGTGCGCCGTGGAGGACGGGGCTGACCTCGTACAGGTCGAGGTCGTGGATGATCCGGACGCCGTCGTGGCGCTTGGACGCCCCGCCGGGCGGGACCTTGTAGCCGATGGAGAACTGGGCTTCGTTGGCGTCGTGCCACTCGCGCACCTGCTCGTAGGCGTCGCGGCCGCGGGAGGTTCGGAGGTTGAACTTCACGATGGCGACGAGCGCGCCGGCTTCTCGGGGCCAGGCGGCGCCGCCGGGGATCGTCGCGAACCGCGGATCGCCGGGCATCCACTCCTCGATGGTGAGGACGCGGCCGATCGGGTCCTTCCACTCGTGGTGCCAGACGCTCTTGACCTTGCGGGTTCGCAGGGTGCGGGTGAAGGCGCCGGGCAGGATGAGGTCCTGAACGTCGTCGACGACGCCGGTGACGGCGAAGATGGCGCGGACGGCGCCGCGCGGCAGTAGCGGGTGGCGGGGTGGCGGGGGGCTCGGCACGGCGTTTTCCTCCTGGCGGCGGTGTGATCGCCGCACCGTGCCCCCGGCCGGGGGCTACCGTCGCGCGCTGCTCGTCAGTCCCACGGCTTCTTCGCCCCGCCGCCCTCCTCCTCGTCGTCCTCGTCTTCCTCGTCCTCCAGGCCCTCCTCCTGCTCGGCGGCGGGGTCCTCGCCGTCCGCAGGCGTCGGCGTCTCGTCTGCGGCGGTGACCTCCATCGCGAACGGGTCGGCCTCGTCAGCCGGAGCCGCGGCCGGGTCGGACGGGCCGGGGGCCTGCTCTTCGTCGCCGCCGGGCGCGGGCGGCGCGGTCGCGCCGTCGGGGCCATGGGTCTGGGTCATGCCCGCGTCGTCGACGTCGATCGCCCAGGCGTCGGGGTCCGCGTACCGCCACACCTGGCCGGTGCCGTCCCGGACCCAGCCGGTGAGGGTGCCGTCCGGCGCCTTGTCGAGCCAGGCTTCCTCGCCGTTCTGGCCCCCGAACCCGAACATCGCCGTGGTCGGGTCGGTCTCGTCGCCCTCGTCGTAAGGGTCCCCGGCCCACGGCCGGCTGTCGTCCGTGCGCTCCTGCGGCGCGGGCGCCGGGGGCTGCCCGGCATCCGGCTCGGGTGCCTCGCTGCCTTCCTGGGGCAGGGCCTTCACTGCGTATGCGTAGTCCACGCCGGGAGGTTGAAGGGCTGACGGCCCTTGTGTCCCGTCCGGGTTCCTCAGGTGCCGGGGGCGGTTCGACTGCTCGACGTCTCCACGACGTACGTCTCCTGACGCAGCAGCGCGAGCACGGCCTCCTCGTCTGCCGGGTCCAGGCCACGGATCGGGCCGAGCACCGCCATCACCATGGGGGTGCCGGTGCGCTGCTCCACGAGGGCCGCGATGCGGTGGGAGCCGATCACCGGCCGGTCCGACCGGCCGGTGATCTCTACCTCGTAGGCCGCCCCGTCCTCGAACGTGCCCGTCACCCTCATGCGCTTCTCCTACCTCGTGGCGAGCAGGCCAAGGAGGAAGGCCCGCAGGTCGTCCGAGAGGTACCACTCGCCGGAGAACATCGTCGCGGCACCCTGCGCCACGAGGGCGTCGGAGTTGCCGGTGCTCGCCTGGTCCCGGAAGAGCCGGGCGAGGAGCGTGTCGATCGCCGACCGGCGGGCTCCGACCCGGCCCCGGTGGGTCCGGGTGAAGTGGTAGATCTCCTGGGCGGCCTGGACGTCGGGGTTGCCGCGCTGGAGGTGGGTCAGCAGCGCGTGGATGGCGGTCGCGCGTCCGTCGTCGCCGAGGTCGGCGATCGTCGCCGTCCGGCTGTGCGCGTCGTACCCGCCGGCCTGACCGTCCCGGGCGGTGATCATGCGGCTGTTCGCGGGCGTGAGCCAGTCCCGGGGGATGAACTGCTGGATGTCCGTGAGGACCCGCGCGGCGTCCCGGTCGCTGTCGTCGGTGACGACGAGCGCGGAGACACCGCCGGGGCCCATCTCCCGGACCTGCGACAGGACGTCGTGGACCGCGCCGGGCAGGGCGGCGGCGTACAGGTCACGAAGTCGTGCGGCGTCGCGGCGCGCCCCCATGGCTTCGACACGGGCGGCGTCGAGCTCGCCGTCGGTGTCGGCACCGGCGGCGGTGGCCGCGGTGAGGTCGCGCAGGCGCCGCTCGGCGATGGCGGCGTAGTCCATCGCGTCCCGGACGGCGTTGTGCGGGTTGGTGCCGAGCTCCGGGTGGGCAGCTGCGAGGCGGGCGGTCAGCTCGCCGTCGACATCCGCGCCGGCGGCCCGCAGGGCGGCCAGGTGCCGCAGGGCCTCGCGGCCGGGGCCGCGGTCGGCGGTACGGTCCGCGGTCCAGCGCAGGCCGTCCTGGATCTGCGGGAGCTGTCCGGCTTCGAGGGTCGCCCGGCGGGCGGGCAGGTACCTGCGGGCCCGGCGTGAGACCTGCCCAAAGCGGCCGGGCGCGGGCAGGAGTCGCGTCCAGTGGGCGAGGCGGTCAGCGAGGTCGGCATCGGCGTCGGGCTGCGGGAGGGCGTTCGCGGCCAGGCGGCGCAGACGCCGGTTCTCCGGCCAGGAGCGGACCCGGTCGGCGAGGCGGCGGTGGAACTGGGCGGTCTTCTCCCTCAGCTTGGCCAGGGCCTCCCGGCTGGCGCGCCAGGCCCGCGCGATTCCGCGCAGGAAGGCGGCCACGATCGCGGCGATCTTCCGGGCGATGAAGACGAGGGCGGCGATGATGTGCGGCAGGACGCCGGCCCGCTGCCCGGGCGGCAGGGTGGCGGCGATCCGCTGCGCGGTCTCGTCCCGGTTCTCGGCCATCTGCTCGGCGAGCTGGGCGACGATCCGCGCGCGGCGCTCCTCGGTGAGGGGCTGGCCGTTGGCCGCCTGCCCCAGGGCTTCGCCGAGGGCACTGTCGACGTGGGCGGTGACCGCGGTGTCGATCTCGGGGTTGGTGTCGGTGTCGGCCTCCGGCTGGAAGTACTGGTCGCGCAGGGCGGCCGGGATGAGGCGGAGCAGGTCGGCGGCGCGCCGGGCGGTGTCCTGCTCGCTTTCACCGTCCAGGGGCTCCAGGTCGTTGAGCGTGCGCAGGACGGCCTTGATGGCGCCCTGGCGGGCCCGGGCGGCTTCCGGGCGGAGGCTGCGCAGCAGCGCGGCTCGCTCGTCGCCGGTGATGCCGGCGCTGTCGACAGCCTGCTTGGCGTCCTCGCGGGCACGCTTCATCGGCTGCGTGAGTGCCTGCGGGGTGAGGCGTTCGGCGACGTCCTGGCGCAGCTTGTGGATGCTGCCGGGCTCGTTGGCGCCCTCCAGAGCGGCGTCGATGACGGCGCGGACGACGGAGTCGCGGTAGTCGCTGGTGATGCGGGCCGGGGCCGGTGCCGGGTTGGGATCGCGCTGTTCCTCGTCGGGGGCCGGCGCCGGGGTGGCCGGGTCGGGAACGTGCCACAGCGGGTCGGAAGCGGCGAGGGTGCGCCGGGTCCGGAGCCCGTCGCCATCCTCCAGGGTCATGTAGCGCATGCCGTGGGGCTGTTCGGCGATGGCGATGACCTTGTAGGAGGCGACCTTGTCGGGGTCGAACTCGTCGGGGACGGTGATGTGGTCGCCGACGCCGACGGTGCCGATCGTGCCGGGCTCGGGTGCGGCAGCGGCAGCGGCTTCCGGCGCCTGGCCGGCGGCGGTGTCGAGGCGGTCTGCGGCTCGGTGTGCGGCCCGGCCCTCCGGGGTGGCGGGATTGGCGTGCTCGCGGAGGGTTCCGGCGAGCGAGGTGGCCTGGCTGGGGGTGAGCGGCAGGCCGGCAGCGACGCGGGCGGCTCCCTGCTGGGTGTCGGGGTCGTCGAGCGGCCCTTCGCCGAGTCCGTCGACCGCGTCGCGTTCCTCGGGCGCCAGCTGCGGGTCGACGGTGGGGCCGACGACCGGGGTGACGGACGGCGCCGGTTCGTGGCTGATCAGTTCGTCGGTGTCCTGGGTGTCGACGGTGCCGTTCGCCGGGACGGCGCCGTTCTCTCCCGCGACTCGGGTGTAGGGGGAGGTGGGTGACCCGTTCAGGGTGTGCTGGCGGCCGGTGGCGGGGTCGGTCGCGGTGATGCGGACGTGGGTGTCGCTGACCTGTTCCTTCTGTGTCACCGCAGCAGGGGTGAGTCCGTTGACACCGTCGTCCACGAGGATGGTGTCGCCCTCGTTCAGGTCGGTGGCAGGGACGCGCTCCAGCCGGGCTGCCGGCGCCGGGGGCTGAGGGGCATCGGCCACTCCGCCGGCGACCCGCAGGTCGGCGATCGGAGTGTCGCGCATGCCGTCGGGGGTGGCGACGGTCGCGGTGTCGCCGTCGACCTCCTCCACGGTGCCCAGGAAGGCCCCGGTGCGGTCGGTGACGGCGTTATCGGGCCGTACGCGGTGGCCGTCTTCGGTCCAGCCGGAGGGACGGGCTGCTCCTCCGTCGGTGAGGGCGAGCGCCGAGGGGGTCATGTCCTCGTCGTCACGGTCGTCGCCCCATCGGACGGAGACCGTGCTGTCGGTGGCGCCGGTGACGGTGCCTTCCTTCCCCCGGCTGTCGGTCACGATCGAGCCGGGGAAGAGACCGCGTCCGGACTCGTCGGTGGGGACGCGGTCGGCGATGCGGCCGGTGAGAACGTCGGAGTCGGCGCCGGTGGCCGGCGTGCCGTCCGGGGCATCAGCTTCGTCGTCGGTCGCGCGGGCGGCGGTGGCGTCCTTGGGGACCCAGATCGACTGGCGGGCGCCTCCGCGGCCGTCAGGGGTATCGGCGATCAGCACCCGCAGCATGTTCTGGACGCGACGGCCCTTCTCGGTGGGCACCTCCTTGGGGCCGTCGACGACGAATCCGGCCAGGGTGCGAGCGGTTCCCCGCTGCTTGGTGATGCCGTCGATGCGCACAAGGTCACCGAGCGCCAGGTCGGAGACCTTCACCCATTCGGCGCGGCGGCCGCCCACCGGCTCGGGGGCCGGGTCCGGGTCCGGCTCCGGCTCGCCGTTCGTCGGCTGCTCCTCCTTGCTGCGGCGCGGCTCCGGGGCGGGCTCCGGCCGGTTTGGCTCTTGCTCTTCGGCTTCGGGCTCGCCCGGTTCGGTCTGGGACTGGGGAGTCGCGGAGTTCTGCGGTTCCTCCGTCCTCTGCGCGCCGTCCGGCGAGGTGCTGGTGGACTGGTTGGAACGGGGGGCCGTGTTCGCTGCCCGGGCGTCGAGCTGGGCGCGGCCAGCGTGGTCCACGCCGTCCTTCTCCGGGTCGTAGGTCCACTCGGGGCCCTGCTCACCGACACCGAGGCCGTAGTTCTGCTCGTCCTCGCGCGGGTGGACGTCGGCGGCCTGGGCGATGAGCAGACCGGTCGTATCGGGGGAGACGTTGAGCTTCTCGGAGTACCCGCGCCCTCGCCACGGGGTCTGGCCGATGGTGACCTGGTAGGCGCGGATCTTCTCCCCGTTGCGGCGCAGCGTCACCCTCTTCGGCTCGCCGACGAGGTAGCCCGTCTTCGTGATGGCGCTGCCCATCGGGCGCACGCCCGCGATCTGTACGACGTCGCCGTCGTGCAGGGACGTCACGGGCAGCTGCTCGGCGCGCTCGACGGCGCCGTCGGCCACCAGATCCTTGACCGCCTGAATCGCTGCACGGTCCCGGGCCTCCTGGTGATGCGCGGCCCGCGGATCCTGCGGCCGAAGCCGGTCAAGGTGCTTGGCCATGCTCCGCACCATGGAGTTGGGGCTGGCGGTGTCGTCGTTCGACGTCTTGTACCGGCCGGCCAGCCAGACGAGCTCGTCGTGGGCGGTGGCCAGGTCGTCAGCGATGTTGCCGCTGACGGTGCGTCCCTCCCCGTGCGCCCGCAGCAGCTCGTCGAGGGCGTTGAAGCGCTCCCGCTCGGCATCGGTAAAGCCCTGGCCGTCCAGGTTCTTAGGGAAGGAGACCCTTCGCCCGGTGCTGAAATCGGACGCCATCTCCTCGTCGACGGTGCTCAGGTCCGGCTCGCCGGCCTTGAGCGCACGCAGGACGAGTTCGGCGATGGCCGCCTCTCGGGAGCGGTAGTACGGCTCGTCACCGGTACGGAAGTAGTTCGGCTTGGCCTGCCACTGGAACGGGACGTCCTCGGGGCTGTACGAGCGCTCGCGCTCGTAGCTCCGCATGTCGTTGACCCTGCCGATCAGCCGGCCGTTCAGCCACACCTCCTGGGCGCCGTGTACGGACGAGAGCCGCGGTTCCGGAACGACTGCTCGGGACGCGAGGTCCTGCATGCGCTCACGGCTGCCGAAACGGCGCACCGCGCTCTCATCGGAGATGACGTTCCACGGGTCGTCGAACTCGTCCCAGAAGGGCCGCACGTCGAGGTCCGGGTCGTCGGACGGGGCTCCGCCGTTGGAGGGGGCCTTGCTGCCGCCTGATGCAGAGCTGGCGCTGGCGTTCTCGCTGGTGGTTGCGTCTTCGCCGTCCTCGCCTCGGGCAGGAGCACGGTTCTCCGCGTCGTTGCCGCCAGGTCCGGGGGTGCCGCTCGTCTCGGCAGGACCGCCCGCGTTCTGGCCGGCCGGGGCCGGTGCGGTGGGCGGTGTCGCTTCGTCGCGACGCTGCTCGTCCTGGTTGCTGTCCGGACGCTGGCGTGCACGTTCAGCGATGGCGTGGTCTCGTGCTGCCTCAACGGCGTCCGTCAAGGGTGTGCCGTGGGCGTCTCGCCACTGCCGCAGCACAGTGGGGTCGAGCTCGGACTGGGACCAGCCGATCGGGTTCCCGTCGGCATCCCGGAGGGTCTCGTAGGAGCCGGCAAGCTGGCGAGCCCCTTCACGGCCCCCGATCCTGTCTCCCGCGACGCCCCAGCCGGCCAGGTGCAGCCCGCTGTTCGCGTGGCCGAACTCCCAGGTTCGACCCCCGTCGCTGGACCAGGTGGTCAGGCCCCCGCCAGGGGACAGCGCGAGAGTGTCGTTGTTGGCGAGGTCGCGGAGAAACGCCTGGTGCTGGGCGGCGTCAGATCCTTGAGGCGTTGTCGCCTCGCCTGCGCGGTATCGGTTCCTGAGCGCGTCGAGCTGGTCGGGCGCCTCGGCGGCCGGAGACGTATCGCCCCTCCGGCCCCGATCGCGGTCCCGGTCCCGGTCCCGGTCGCGGTCGCGGTCGCGGTCCTGACCAGGCATACGCGGCAGACGGCCGTTCGGCACACCGCCGTCGGGGACCCCTCCTTCCCGGTCGCGGCCGCCGCCATCGCGGTCCCGGCGCCGGCGCCTGTCCGGCTGGCCGGAGCGCTCGCGGTCACCCTCCTGCTCGCCTTCCTGGTCTTCCTCGCGGTCAGCCCGGCCCTCGTGGTGGGCCACAAGGCCAGCGACTGCGAGCTCGTGGCTGTGCCACGTGCGGCGGTAGCCATCGGGGCCTTCCGCGTGGTGTTCGAGGATCTTGTCGTCGAAGCCGTTCTTGATCTGGCCGATCTCGACACCGTCGACGCTGACGCTCCACACGCTGCCGCGGCTGCGCTTCTCGCTCTTGAGTTCGGTCAGTTCGGCGCGGGCCCGGAGGGCGTCAACACGGTCGGGGCCACCCAGCTCGTACGCTTCGTCATCCGTCGGCGTGTTCCAGTTGAGGAAGATGTCCTTGGCCTTGCGGCTGTTCGCTCGCTTGCGGACGTTCGCCTCGGGCTTCTCCACCAGGACGACCCAGTCCTCCGGCTGCGTGTTGTCAGCCCCGCGGCCGGCATCCAGGGAGACGGATCGGATCCTGCCTTCCACACCGTAGCGGTGGGTGTTGACGACGAGTGCCGGAGGTTCAATCCCGTCAAATGCACCGTTATCGTTGCGCGTCATGGGGTGGTAGATGTCGCCCGCGCGCAGGTCAGCGCCCTTCACCCACCGCATGCCCTTGGGTAGCGGGGCCTCACCAATGATCAGCTCCCCTTCCCCGGTTTCAGGGTTTGCAGACGGTTCTGCCGGTGCGCCCAACTGCTGGCGACGGCCGTTCGCCCAGTGCTGACCGCTCCAGCTGCGGGAGTCGTCCTGGTTCGCCCAACCAGCGAAGGCCGCCCAATAGGCGTCGGCATCCGAGAGGGCCGCCACGACAGGGCGGAACGCCTCAGGGTGGTCGCCCCTGACGCCGTACGACACCTGGTCCGGGCCGCCTGCGCCGCCGAGCACACTGCTGAGATAGCCCTCGGCCTGGTCGGCGGACAGTCCGTGCTCCTCGGCACCAGCGCGAGCGCGATCGATTCGCTCGCGCACCGCCTCACGCACCTGCTCCAGACGATCCTGGAGCATTTCCCTACGCAGCTCGTGGGCCTTCTTTCGGCCTTCGCGGGTGGCGATGTGTTCCACCAGCACAGGGCGGAGGTCGGCACGCAGCTTGGCGCCGATCTCGTCTACGGAGGAGCGCAGGTCTGCCGCCAGCCCAGCCAAGAACTGACGGGCCTCAAGCGGTGCTTCCTCCAGCACTCGCCGGGTGTTCTCGTCGTACTGGGCCAGCGGGTCAAGGGTGGAAACGGTGACAATCCACCGCTCGTAGTCAAACGGGTCCATCAGGCGCAGCCCGTCCCGGTTGGCCTCAAGAACGCGGTCGAGGAACACGTTGCGCACGCCGGCGGGCAGAGGCTTTGCCCAGACGCCTGCCCATGTCCGACCTCGATCGGCATCGCGCCCGTTCCCGGGGAAGCTGAACACGGGCTCGCTGTCGACCTGCGCGACCAGGAGTGCAGCGGCCTCTACGGGAAGCGTCTGGCTCCAGTTGCCGATCTTGCCGTGGAGGTCATGGTCCGCGCGCCACCCAGCTGCATCATCGTCCCCTTGGAGAAGAAGCGAACCTGTCCGCTGGCCGTTCAGGTAGACAGCGCGCCGAACCTCTTCCCGTCCGAGGCGGTAGGAGGACGGAACCAGGTAGCTCTCGCCGATCTCCACCGGCTGGCCCTCGTGTTCACCCACCACCTGACGGTTCTCAGTGGGCCCCTTCCACGCCGACCTGGGGTCGACCGGGTCACGGAAGTCCTCGCTCTGCCCGGACTCGGAGGAAGCCGCGTCTCCGGCCAGCTCGCTGGCCGGCTGCTCGCTGGAGGGCTCCTCGCTCTCTTCGGTGCCGGCGTTGCCGGGGGATGTCGCTGGCGTGTTCTCAGGCGACGTGCTGTCGTTCGTGCCCGGTGCCGGACTGGTCCCCCCATTTCCGTCCGAGGCGGGCGCCTGGGGCCGGGTGCTCTGTTCGCGAGGCTGCGCTGAGCCCCGCCTCTCGATCTCCCGCTCCTCCTCCCGCCAGCTCTGCCGGCGGATCGTCGTGGCGTCGTGGGAGCGCAGATACTCCTGGACCGCCGACGTGAACCGGGCCAGCGGCGCATCCAGGTGGCCGTGCTGCGCCGCGTTCATGGATGCGCGCAGACGGGCCGCATGCTCGTCGGCGTTGCGCAGGTACGCCGCGGCGTCGTCGAAGTCGTTGGCCTCCTGCGCAGCGATCGCCCGCATGACGGCGTCGTGGAGCTGATCGGCGGCCGCGGGCACTTCGCCTCGGCCGGGCCAGGCCCGCCGGACCGAGCTGTACACCTCCAGCTCGATGTCGCCGAGCGGCTTGATGGCGTCGCGCCACTCTCCGTCGGTGGCGAACTCGTGCGGAGCTGCCGCGGAAGGCTCCTGTCCCTGGGCCGGGCCGGTGCCGCTGTTGTCGGGGTCCGCGGGCTGGGCGGCGGCGGGAGCGTCCGCGGCGGGGGAAGCGTCCGCGGCAGGAGCGTCCGCGGCGGCGGGAGCGTCCGCGGCAGGAGCGTCCGCGGCGGGGGAAGCGTCCGCGGCAGGAGCGTCCGCGGCGGCGGGAGCGTCCGCGGCAGGAGCGTCCGCGGCGGCGGGAGCGTCCGCCGGCTGCTCGCTGTCTTCTGCTGGCGCGGAGGGCTGGGGTGCAGCCGCTTCCGGGCGCTCAGGCGCCGTCTGGTCGGGGTTCGTGTCCTCCGGGGTCGGGGTGGCGTCGGGCTTGATCGAGTCGAGGTCGGACCGAACCTTCTCCGGCGTCAGCTCCTCGCCCGCTTCGGTGCTCTCCCCGTCCGGGTCGGCTTCGGAGGGCGTGTTCTCGTCGCTGGCCGGCTCCGAGGTGGCGTCGGGCTTAATCGAGTCGAGGTCGGACCGAACCTTCTCCGGCGTCAGCTCCTCGCCCGCTTCGGTGCTCTCCCCGTCCGGGTCGGCTTCGGAGGGCGTGTTCTCGT
>NZ_JBHYPS010000023.1:115949-127598 GCF_042746075.1 Streptomyces sp. NPDC058758
CGTCGCTGGCCGGCTCCGAGGTGGCGTCGGGCTTAATCGAGTCGAGGTCGGACCGAACCTTCTCCGGCGTCAGCTCCTCGCCCTCGCTCGGCTCGTCGGGCAGAGGATTCCCGTCGCGCTCCGCCTTCTCGCGGGCGCGGCGCTTCTTCCGCTCTTCGGCGTCCGGCCACAGGATGCGGGTGGTGCCCTTGGAGTCGGTGGTGATGGACGGCGGCGCCGGGGTGCGCGGCAGGAGGTCGGTGTCCTGGGTCTGGGCGGGGTCGTCGGCGTCGGCCGGGTTCTCGCCGGCTGCTATGCGGGCCTCGCGGAGGTTGTGCTCGATCTCCTCCATGCGGGACCGCTTGGCGGTGGCGGCTTCGGGGCTGGAGACCTCGCGGCTCTGCTCGCGGATGGCGGCGGCAACCAGCTTGCTGCGGCGTTCGGCGGCTTCCAGCTCGTCGGCCTGCTCGAAGGGCTTGTCGACGCGGAGCTTGGCGTCCTCGGCGTTGCGCTCCTCGACTCGGAGGATGGACTCGGCGCGTGCGATGGCGGCCTCGACGCCGGCGACGAAGTCCTCCAGGCGGGTGAGCGGGACGATCGACCCTTCGTCGAAGTCGTCCTCGCCGTACAGGCGGGTGCTCTGCGGTACGTCGGGCAGGGAGATCATCACCGTGCCCTGCTGGCCGAAGGGGCGGCCCCAGTCCCGCCTGTACTCGGCGACGATGTCGAGGTTGCCGATCTTGCCGATGATGTGCTCGGCGTGGTTGGCGTGCGGGTTCTTGTTTCCCGCACGGATGACGGCCTTCGCCGCGGTCGCGAGGGCCTGCATGGCGTCCTGGCGCTTGGTGAACGTGCTTGTGCCGATGGTGGCTTCGAAGGCGTCGCCTCGGGTGTCCTTCTTCCGCGCGGCGACGTCTCGGAGCTTCGCGACGAGGTCGTCGGTGTGCTCGCGCAGCCGTTCGGCGCTGCGGATCGTGGACCGGAAGCCCTCCTGGGCCCGCAGGTAGCCCTTGAACTTCCGCTGGAGGACGGCGAGGGAGGCCCGGACGTTCGCCTGCTCCAGGAGGTAGGCGTTGCCGGTCGCCATGGCGGTGACCTGCTCAGGGTTGAAGATGCCGTCCGGGATGTCTTCGACGGTCCGGTCGGTGAGGTTGCCCTTCATGAGCTGGCGGATGAACTTCGCCTTCCGGGCCACGGTCTGCCAGGAGAAGCCGTCGAAGGACTGCTCGGTGACGTACTGGAAGATCGCGACTTCGGGGTTGGCGTTGCCCTGCCGGACGATGCGCCCGTTGCGCTGCTCCAGGTCGGCGGGCCGCCACGGGCAGTCGAGGTGGTGCAGGGCGGTCGCACGCAGCTGGACGTTGGTGCCCGTGCCCATCTTCGTGGTGGAGCCGACAAGGACGGCGATCTTGCCGGTGCGGGCGTCGTCGAAGAGCTTGGCCTTCTCCGCGTCGTTCTTCGCCTCGTGGATGAAGCGGACCTTGTCGGCGGGCACACCGCGCTCGACCAGGAGCGACTTGAGCTCGTCGTAGGCGGCGAAGTTCGACTCCGCCATCTCCTCCAGGTCGGCCGGCGCCGCGCCCTTCTTCCCCTTCTTCTTGCGCCCCGGGTCCTTCGGGGTGCCCATGTCGAGGAACACGATCTGGAGGGCGCCGGGGGTCTCGTGCGGCGTCTCGTCGTTCTTCGAGGTGGGGTAGACCGCGTCCTTGGTCTGCTCGTAGATCCGCTGGATGTTGTCCGCGGCCGCGGGGAGCTTGTTGCCGACCTCGTCGAACCCGACCATCCGCGGGTCGAGAGAAACCTTTCGCCCGTCGGAGCTGATCTTGAGCATGTTGTCTTCGGACGGGTCGACGCGGCCTTCCTTGACCGCGCGGGCCCGGGCGGCGAGCTCGCGCTGGTAGGCCATCTGCGCGCCGGTGGGGTCGACGGTGATGGTGACGGCCTTGCCGCCGGCGATGTCCGGGACGTCGAGGTGCAGGTCCTCGGCGGTCTTCACGTCCGCGACGGTGCGCCAGATCCTGAGGAGCTCCGGCATGTTGCGGAACGCGGCGAAGCGGGAGACTTCCTTGAAGCCGGAGCCGTCCGCGGCGAGCTCGACGCCGGAGACGATCTTTCCGTAGGTGGAGGCGAAGTCGTCGAAGTCGCGGATCTTTGCCTTGTCGAGGAGGTCCGGCCGCAGGTAGCGCAGCATCGTGTGCGCCTCGGTGACCGAGTTCGAGATCGGGGTGGCGGTGGCGAAGGTGACGACGCGGCCCGACTTCGTCTTGGAGCGCAGGTACTCCAGCTTCATGTCGAGGTCGGAGGCCCGGTTGGAGCCCTCGATCGCGGCGCCCTGGATGGAGGAGGCGGTGGCGAGGTTTTTATAGTGATGCGCTTCGTCGACGACCACGTAGTCGATGCCGGTGTCCTCGAAGTAGAGGCCGGCGGTGTCCTTGGACGCCGCGATCTTGGACTCGATCTTGGCTTCGAGCTTCTTGAGCCTGTTCTGGATCTCCTTGACCATCCGGGACTCGGAGCGCCCGCGGCGGCCTTCCTCCTCCTCGGCCGCCTGCTGGCGCTTGAGCGCCCGCTCCAGGGCCGCCTTCTCGCGCTCGATGTAGGCGAGCTGTGCCTCGGGGCGCATCTGGATCGACTCGAAGGCGGTCTGGGTCATGATCACGGCGTCCCAGTCGCCGGTCGCGGCCCGCGCGATGAACTCGCGGCGCTTGCGGCCCTGGAGGTCGTCGCTGGAGGCCGTGAGAATCCGGCCGGCGGACTGCGGGTAGAGCTCGACGAATTCGTCGTGGAATTGCTGGAGCATGTGGCCGGGGACGACCATGGCGGCCTTGTTGATGAGCCCGAGGCGGCGGAGCTCCATCACGCCCATGGTCATCTCGGCCGTCTTGCCGGCGCCGACCTCGTGGGCGAGCAGGACGGCGGGCTCGTTGACCATGCGCGCGACGGCGGAGTGCTGGTGCGCGTGCGGCTTGAACCATTCGGCGAGGCCGGGCATCGTCCGGCGCTGGCCGTCGTAGGAGCGCAGCGCCAGGTTGTTGTGCGTGTCGTTGTACGCCTTCTTGATGGCGTCAGAGCGCTTCGGCTCCTCCCACAGCCAGTCCTGGAAGCGCTCGCGCATCTCGTCGGCCTTGGCCTGGGCGGCGCCGGTGGCCTCTTCGTCGATGTAGGAGGCGCCGGTGTCGTCCTTGACGCGGACCTGGATGCGGCCGTTGGTGAGGATCGCCTCGGCGAGCTTGATCGCGTTCCACTCGCGGGTGCCCCACAGGGAGGTGGCGGCGCGGCCCTTCTTCGTGCCGTCCGGGGCCTCGACCTTCCACATCGAGCCGCCGTGGTAGTACACGCGGACGTTGCGGTCGCGCAGGATCTCGCGGAGGAACTGCTGGACGGGTTCGGCGCCGATCCAGGAGGCGCCCATGGGGGCGTCGATCTCGCCGGGGGAGATCTCGGGCGGGAGGACTTCTTCGAGATGACGGACGTTGACCTCGAAGGCCGCGTCCTCGCCGGCCTTCTGCTGGGCCTCGACGAGCTTGGCCCGCACGTTGCCGGAGAGGTAGTCGGCGGCCGGGATCAGGTCGCCGCCGTTGTGGGGCTCGAAGACGAGCGGCCACTCGCGGCCACTGTCGGGGTCCTTGGAGCGGGCTTCGAGGAGTCGGGCCCGGGCATCGGCGGGCGACAGGCCGAGAACCTTGCCCAGGGCCTCGTCGTCGAGGCGGCCGTGCTCCTCCAGGACCAGGGCCATCGCGTCCTCGGGGGAGTCCGCCCGGTCGGAGATGGTGCGGTGGACGGCCTGGCGCTTGGTGAAGACCGAGGACTTCTTCGACTGCTTGGTGGTGATGTCGAAGGTGTCGAGGGACCGGACGACCGCCATGGTCGGGTCCTTGGTCATGATGCCGCCCATCTGCGGGCGGTTCTTCGTGGCCTTCTCGACGGTCTCGCCGGTAACCGGGTCGGTGGCCTTGCGCTTGCCCCAGGTGTAGCGGTTCAGGGAGCCGTACTTGCCGTGGTACTTGTCGTACCGGGCGTTGAGGTCGGCCCGGAGCATGGCGATGACCTGCTCGTCGGCGTCGGGGCGGGCCTCTTCGGCGATGAGGGTCTTCATCGCGTCGCGCAGCCCCAGGAGCTGGCGTACCTCGTCCACCTGCTTGGCGGGCACCTGATAGGGCTTGATCTGGCCGTCGCGGACCTGGGTGAAGGTGCCGTCGTCCTCAGCCTGGACGTGCCCGTCGATCCGGTCGGAGCCGGCGGGCAGGAGCCGGGCCTTCGGTCGGTCGCTGTCGTCCTTCTTGTAGGCCAGGCCGTCCGTCTTGGCGTCGGCGACGATCTTCTTGAGGGCCTTGTCGAGGGCGGGAGCCAGATGGCCGTCGCCGTCGACACGAAGCTCGCCGTCGCGGTACATGCCGGAGCCGACGGCGAGCTCGCCGAGGACGCGGTCGCGGTTGGCGAGGAAGTACGGGTTGACGAAGACCTTCTCGGCCTTGGGGTTGTCCTTGTCCGCCGGGGACTGGCCGGGGAGGTCGGTGACCTGCATGGAGTGGACCCACGTCGGCGGGTCGTCCTTGCCGCGGGCCAGCTTGACCGCGCCCTTGCGGTCGCGGCCGGTGGTGAACTCCTTGTCCTTGTCGCGGCGCCGGAAGATCAACAAATCGGTGACGACGTCGGTGCCGGCGGTACGCCGGTGGGCGCCGGACGGAAGGCGGATCGCGCCGACGAGCTCGCCCTTGCGCGCCATCTCCATGCGGGCGTCCTCGGCCCGGGCGGTGGCGCCGTCCATGGTGTACCGGGACGTGACGACAGCGACGAGGCCGCCCGGGCGCGTCAGGTCGAGGCTCTTGAGGATGAAGTGGTTGTGGATGTTGTGTCCGCCCTTGTTGTGGCGGAGGTCCACGACCTTGTAGTCGCCGAAGGGCACGTTGCCGACAGCCATGTCGAAGGTGCCGTCGGGTACGCGGGTCTTCTCGAAGCCCTCGTTGCGGATGTCGGCGTGCGGGTAGAGCGCCTTGGAGATGCCCGCGGTGATCGGGTCCAGCTCGACACCCGTCATCCGGGCGCCGTCCGGGGCGTAGCCGATGAAATTGCCGCTGCCCGAGCCGGGCTCCAGCACGTCGCCGCCGTCGAAGCCGAGGTCGCGCAGGGCCTGCCACACGCCCTGGACGATGGCCGGGTCGGTGTAGTGGGCGTTGAGCGTGTTCTCCTTCGCCGCCGCGTACTCGTCCTCGCTCAGCAGCTCCTTGAGCCGGGCCTGGAGCGGGGCGAACTCCTCCTTGGGGGAGTCGACGAAGACCTGCGGGGTGGCGCCCCAGCCGGACCAGCGCGACAGGATGTCCTGCTCGGCGGGGGTCGCGGGGCGGTTCTCTGCCTCCAGGGTCCGAAGAACCTCGATGGCGGCGATGTTCGCGCGGACGCGGGCCTGGACGGTGGACGGGACGAGCGAGCGGCCGTCCACCGGCGGCGTGAAGGCGGGGGCGGTCTCCTCCTGCTGGGAGGAGCCGAAGGCTACGCGGTGATCTTCGGCAGGGGCCTCGTCGCCGGCATGTCCTTCGTCTCCGTCCCGGGCTCCTTCGGCAGGTACACGTACTCGTTCATCGCGGCCTCGCGCGCCATCAGCTTCGCCATCTCGATCTGCCCGGCCCGCTCCCTCGTGTCCACTTCCTCGTCCGGCTCCGGCTCCGGCACGAGATCCATGTACGTCTCCCCGATCTCCGTCTCCACCGTCTCCCCGATCCTGGTGAAGAGCTCGTCCCTCTCCGTCTCCGGAATCGCCGCCAGCGCCGTCGGCCTGTACGTCTCCCAGTACGCCTTCGCCCGCTCGCCGTACGGATTCACCCTGCTCCTCCTGCTGCTGGTCGCCCGGCCGGTCTTGGGCCTTCGGCGTCGTGTCGTCATCATCGTTGGTCGGGGCGTCTGCCGGGATGGCGGGCCGCTCGGGGGACGGCTGCTCGTCGCCGGCGCGCTGCTCGTTGTCGGGGTTCGGCTTGGTGCGGGCGCCCGCGCGGTCGGTGCCCTGGTCGGGGCCGACGTGTCCGACGGCAACGGTGCCCTCGGGGGCGCCCGCGCGGTTGGTGATCTGCTGGGCGGCCGCGGTCTCGGCGGTCTCGGGGTTCTGCTGCTGGGGCGGGCCGCCGCGCTTCTTGCGGGTCTTGTCGACGTACGCCTTCTGGGTCTCGGCGAGGAGCCGGCCGAACTCCTTCTGCGTGCCGCCTTCCTGGATGCGGTCGTTGAGCCCGGGGCTGTCCCAGTCGAACGGCTTGCCGTCGACCTGGGCGTTCTCCAGCCGGTTGGCGAAGTCGACCGCCTCGGCCTTCCGGGCGAAGGAGGTCAGCTGTCCGCCGGTCGCGATGTGGTCGATGACGTAGCGGGCCTCGGGCGTGCCGTCGCCGCGCGGGATCATCGTCTTGGCGACGACGAAGGTGCCGCCCTTGGACATCTGGGGGCCCTGGAGCTGGGCGTAGACCTTCCGGACGGCTTCGGCGTGCCGCTTCTGTCGCTCCTGGTCGTCGGTGAACGGGGTGAGCTTGCCGCTGGTCCAGTGCTGCCGCACGTCGGCGAGGGTCTTGAAGCGGCGGTTGTCGGCGGCCGCCGGCTTCTTCGCGGCCGTGCGTCGGGCCGTGGCCTTGGGCTGCGGGACCGGCTCGTCCTGCCAGGCCCGCGGGGTGGTCGCGCCGTTCTTCTTCGGCTTCGGGATCTTCTTCCCGCCGTGCGCCTCGAAGCGCTGAACGGTCAGGCTCAGGGCGTCCGCGAGGTTCTGCGCGTAGCGGGCGACTTCCGGACGGCCGTCGGTCTCGGCGAGCTCGGCCAGGCGCTCGGCGTCCTCGGCGAGGTCCCGCATGGTGTCGAGGTTGTCGGCCGAGGAGCGGGTGCTCGGCTGATCGGTCTCGTAGGGGACCTTGCCGTCGATCATGTCGTCGAGGTCGACGTTCCCGCCCAGTTCACGCAGATAGTCGTAGGCGTCCTCCGCCTCTCGGTTGTTCCAGTCCGAGGGCCAGACGGCTTCGAGATCGGCGAGGTAGTCGTCCTCCAGCTCCGCGATGGCGCGGCGGGCGTGGTCGGTGTCGTGGAACTTGCCCTCGCGGTCGGGGTCGTTCTTCGTCTTCTTCGGGCCGCGGGCGCGCAGCGCGTCGCCTCGGCCGGCGACGTGGCCGGAGCGCCGGCTCTGGCCGCCGATTCGCAGGAGGTTCGGGTAGTGGCGGGTGGGCTGGTTGGGCTCGGTCGCTTCGGGGAGGAGTTCGCCGTCCTCGTCCTTGCGGTTGGGCATGACGCGGCCCTGGTGGATGAACGGGTCGTCGTCCTCCGGTTCGGGGCCTTCGCCCTGGTCCTCGCCGTCGATGTCCTCGCCGAGGTCGTCGCCCTGGTCGTCCTTGTCGTGGGGGTCGTCGGGCGTCTGCCCGTTGTCGCCGGTGTCGTCCTGGTCCTGATTGCCGGCGCCGCGCTGGGGGTCCTTGGCGCGACGTTCGTCCTCGTCGCGGACCTTCCGCTTGCTGCGGGTGGGGGCGGTGCCGTCCGGCCGGGCGACCATCGTCAGCCGGGAGGCGTGGACCGTGGAGCGCTCGTGTGTGCCCAGGTTCTCGACGAGGACGTTGCGGCCGCCGAGCGCCCGGAGGACCCGGGCCATGCCGCCGCCCCAGACGCGGGCGAGGCCGCCCGTCTCGATGAACCGGCCCTTGGAGTCGCGCGGGTGCAGATCGGGGTTCCAGGGGCGGCGGAGACGCTTGGTCTCGATGCTGGCGAGGCGGCGGTCAGCGGTGTTGTCGATCTGCATGCGGCGGACCATGCACACCGCAGGGGGTTAACGTCGCGTGCTCCCTGCGCCGGCTTCGGGAAAGGACCTCCTTTCGTGGGGTGCAGCGCCGCGTCACATCGTCTCGGTGAGGATGTGCAGGGCGAACCAGCCGGAGAAGCCGAACCAGGTGGCGGCGAAGACGGCGCGGCCGGCCTTGGAGGCGCGGGTGCGGAAGAGGCGGCGGATGTTCTCGGACAGGGTGTCGTTGTCGCGGCGGTTGGCGAGCGCGATCGTCTCGAAGAGGGCGAAGGCGCAGGTCCAGACGATCCAGATGGCGGGCCACATCAGGTGGAGGTCTCCTCGGTGTCGGTGGTGCGGTAGAGCAGTCGGCAGCGGCAGTTGGCGGTGAGAGCGATCGGGGCGATGGGGTCGCCGGGGTACCGCATGGGGTATCCGGCGACGTCGTACGGCTCGGTGACGGGGAGCGTGACGCCGTCCTGCGCGGCGTGGGCGGGGCGGACGCGGTCGTCGCGGCGGGTGATCCAGGTGCGCTCGACGCCGGGGCCGAAGGCGGCTGCGGTGGCTTCGGCGGCCCCGTTGACGGTGGCCGTCGCGGCGGCCTCAGCCGTGTGCTGAACCAGTTCGGAGGCGTGCTCGGAGAAGGCGGTACGTATGGCGGCGGCGAGGTCGTTCAGGTCGTCGGTGGCGCTCTGGGTGCGGTCGAGGAGGGCTGCGACGCCGTTGAGGAAGTCCTGGAGGCTGGTGGTGGCGGCGGCCACTGCGGCGAGCACGGCCGTGACGATCCCGAGCTGGGCGCCAGGCGGTGCAGTTCGGGCGCCGAAGGCGTCTACGGTGTCGCGGGCGACGGCAGCGGCGGCCCGGGTCAGGATCGGGGCGAGGGTGTCGGCGGCTTCCTCCGTCCAGCGGCTGGCGTCCACGATCCGGGCGGCGTCGAGCGGGGTGGTGCCTCTCCGGGTGTCGTGGGGGCCGTCCGCTGTCCAGAACCGGGTGCCCTTGCGGGCCTTGGGGGAGCGGAGTCGCGCGAGGATGACGCCCTGCTGGCGGGCGAGGAGCGCGTCGAGCGCGGCCGCCGTGGCGAGGATCGTGCGGTCGAAGTCGTCGTCGGTGACCGCGTATCCGGCTGGGGCGCCGGCCGGCAGGGTCTTGGTCTGGATGCCGCGAGCCTCGTCGACGGCGGCCGCAGCCGCTCCCGGCTCCTGCTCATCGACGGCCCGGGCCTGCTCGACGGCGGCCGCGGCCTGTCCGGTCCCGAGGTCGGTGTCCTCGGTGCGGGCCTGCTCGACGGCGGCCGCGGCCGGCCCAAGCCCGCCCGGGGTCTCTTCGTCGCCGCGGGCCTGCGCGACAGCAGCGGCGGCCGTGCCGGGCGGTTCAGTGCCGGGGTCGAGGGCCGGGGGCGCGCCGTCCGGGGCGGGAAGCGCCCCGCTTCCGGGCTGCTGGCCGGGACCGGCGATCCCGAGGGCGGCGGCGTCGCCGGGGTGCAGCGGCACCGGCGCCTTCTGCGGGCTGATCCACAGGGCCCGGCTGTGGGCGTTGTCGTAGGCGGGGAAGCCGGCGCGCTTGCGGTACTCGTCGATGGAGATGAGCCCGGCTTCCCACTCCTCGCGGGCTTCGGCGCGGCGCTTGCGGCGCGGCAGTTCGAGGGCTTCGACGGTGGAGGTGTCGTAGCGGATGGCAAGGCCCTCCGCCGCGAGGTCGCCGGCGAAGGCGTTGGCGATGAGCTCCAGGTGGGGCAGCTCCGTGTGGATCCAGAAGCCGTACTCCTCCTGTTCGGCGTTGTCGAAGGTGCGGCCGCTCGCGTTGCCGGTGACGCTCTCCGGGACGCCGAAGGCGGCCAGGATCTCGACCTTGGCGTTCTGGGCGGCGTGCTCGTACGCCATTTCGCGGGGGCGGGCGGCGAGGTCGACGTAGTTGATGCCGCCGGGGCCGGAGCCGATGACGGACAGGTGGCCGGCGTACTCGGCGCCGGGCAGGAAGCGGTTTTCGAGCCGGTTCATGTCCCGGTCGGACAGGGTGGAGGTGTCGACGGCGAGGACGCCGCCGGGCCTGGCGTCGTTGCGGATGAAGGCGACGTTGTACAGGCGGCTGAGGTGGTCGAGGTCGACCGAGATGCCGGCGGCTTCCAGCGGCGTGATGCCGGAGAAGGGGTCGGTGGGGTGCGGGTCGCGGATCCAGCGGACGCGTTCGGGGTCGAGCTCGCGGACCTCGCCGTAGAGGGTCGTGAACTCGTAGTGGCTGAGGTAGTCGCCCTTCTCGCTGGGCACGGGGATGACCCGGTCCGGGGGCAGGAGGTCGAGTCGCGTGATGGTGCCCCTGTTGGACTTGGTGACCTCCACGAACGTGCCGCGCTTGGAGAGGAGCACCTGGCCGGAGGCGCGCTTGCGCAGGACGGGGCCGGTCTCCAGCGGGTTCGCCTGCCCGTTGAGAACGCGCAGGAGCGGGTGGTCGGGGAAGGTCTCCTCGAACTCTCCGTCTTCGGTCAGACCGCGGCCGATCTCCAGGGGCAGGCGGGAGGCATGCTTGCCGATGGTGTCGATAGCCTTGAACGTCCAGACGCTCCGCTCGTACCCCTCTGTGATGACCCTGTCGAGGTCCCAGCCGTCGGCCCGGGCTTCGGTGCCCCACGAGGTGACGGCCGCGTGGCTGGTGGAGGTGTAGCCGCCGGTCCACGTGACGGTTTTCGCCTCGGCCGGGCTCGGGCCGGGTGTGATGAGCGATCGAAGAGCGGGGAACCAGCGGCGCGCCATCTCACGCCCCCTTGCTGCTCAGCCACGCGCCGCCGCACAGGACGAGGAGGCAGGCGAGGGTCCAGGGGGAGAAGACCCAGGCGGTGAACGCGATCAGGGCCAGGCCGATGCAGAGCGGGATGTAGCCGGCGAGGAGGGAGAGGGTCGAGTTGGAGGCGAGGGAGCCCTTGTAG
Organism: Streptomyces sp. NPDC058758; assembly: GCF_042746075.1. NCBI lineage: Bacteria > Bacillati > Actinomycetota > Actinomycetes > Kitasatosporales > Streptomycetaceae > Streptomyces > Streptomyces sp. NPDC058758. Next base: position 126,581 of record NZ_JBHYPS010000023.1, read on the forward strand.
AGGAGCCTGAGTGCCCCTGCGGTCATGGAGGTGCCGCCCAGGAACAGGCTGAGCATCGGGTTGACCACGGCGGTGACCACGGCCAGGCCGACCGTCCCGGTCCCGATGAGGAAGAGCCCGGCGAGTTCACGCGCCACGTGGCGGCGGGGCACGCGGGGGAGGGGTGGGAGGTTCGGCGTCGTCTTCACGCGGCGGACCGTAGGAAGGCGAACCCCTTAGCGTCGCGGGCTGGCCTGTCAGCGGGACGGGCGGGAGACGCCAGCGACGTAGGCGTCGAGGCCGCGGCGCTGGATCTGGCCGCCGGGAATGATCGTGGCGTTCGGCGGGGGTGATGCGGGAGCCTTCCGCTTCGCGCGCACCCTCTGGTCGCCGCCGATCAGGTGCCGGTTGTCGATCAGCGCCTCGCAGTCGATATCGGCGACGTCCTCGTACGGCCGGCGGCAGGCGCGGCAGTAGACCTCCAGCGCGTCAACGCGGGTGCCGCCGTCAGTGGTGAAGGAGCCACGGAAGTCGGCGATCTTGGCGATGTGCTCCTTGACCGAGATCTCGGCAGCGACTACCCAGGAGTGGGAGAGGTCTTCCGGCTCGTCGTCCGGCTCTGGGACGGCCGGTTCGGCGAGGGCGAAGAGGTCGAATTCGAGCTGGTCGAGTACAGGCGTCGGCACGGGCGGATCCTCCAGGGCTCGGGACGTCTTTATGGACGGAGTGGCCCGGCTTCCCGTTACACCTTGCCCCAGAAGGCCGCGCGGCCGAGCTGGCTAGATCAGGCCCTGCCGCATCGCGTACGCCACCGCGTGCGAGCGGTTGCGCAGCTGGAGCCGGGTGATGACCGCGTGCAGCACGTTCTTGATGGTGCGTTCGGAGTACGAGAGCTTCGCGGCGATGTCCGCCGTGTCGTAGCCCTCCGCGACCAGGCGCAGCATGTCCACCTCGCGCGCGGCGAGGCCAGTGAAGTGCAGCCCGCGCGGGCCGAGGACCTGGCCCTGGAGCCGGCCGACCTCCTCCAGGAGCCGCCCCA
>NZ_JBHYPS010000024.1:0-126764 GCF_042746075.1 Streptomyces sp. NPDC058758
AGGTCCTCACCTACCACGTCGTCGGCGAGAAGCTCACCCCGAAGCAGCTGGAGAACGGCACCTTCGAAACCCTCCAGAAGGGCACGATCACCACCCAGGGCTCCGGCGAGGACTACACCGTCAACGACACCTCCAAGGTCGTCTGCGGCAACGTCAAGACCTCCAACGCCAACGTCTACATCATCGACACCGTCCTCATGCCCAAGTAGGGCTGTCCGGCCCCGGGAGAAACATCCTCCTGCGCCGCATGATCCAGCGGCCCCCGCAGCCCGCTGGATCATGCGGCCCGAGAACTCGACCGCCTCGACGGCGTCCTCGTGAGATCCCCGGAACCGGCGAAGCCGAAGGGCGGCGCCTCAGGGACGAGGAACAGGCGCTCGCCGATGACTCCGCCTCCGAAGAGTTCCGGGCCGCCGGTGTTCGCTTCCACGACCCCGAAGCGGCCGCGACCGGACTCGTCGGGCCGGTGCGTTCCTCCGCCCTCCGGTGTCACCGGGCCCTGGTCCGGTTCACGACCCACGCTGACACGCTGGAGTACGACCGCCTGTGCGGAATCGTCGGCTCGTCTGCCGGGACCGACGCGCCGATGGCGACGACGGCGGCAACACCGGCCAGGGCCGCCAGGACCAGGAACAGCGCGGGGTGGCCCCCGAGGGAGGGGGCGAGGACGGCCGCCGCGAAGGGGGCCAGGGCGGAGGCGGTCATCACGGGGGCGCCCAGGAGGCCGGAGAGGCGACCGTAGTGGCGGGCGCCCCAGCGGTCGGTGACGGCGGTGGCCTGGAGGAGGGTGAGGTTGCCCCGGACCATGCCGGCAGCGACGGAGAGGGCGACCAGCAGGCCGTACGGGCCCGGGGCGAGGGCGAGAGCCGCGGTGGTCAGGCCGCCGAGGGCGATGAGGGTGACCGTGCGGGTGGTGGTGCCTGCGCGGCGGGCCAGCGGGGCGTAGAGGGTGCGGCCCAGGGTCTGGCCCGCACCGCCGAGACCCAGGACCCAGGCGGCCTCGGTGGTGGTGTAGCCGCGTTCGACGAGGAGGGGGACGGTGGTGACGACGACGGCGTACATCGCGAAGGCGGACAGGGTGAGGGCGAGCCCGAGGAGGAGGAACGGACGGCTGCGGACGATCGCCCCGGGTGGGGCGGCGGCCGTCTCCGGAGCGGGTGGTGCCGGCGGCCACGGCGCGCGGAGGGCGAGGGCGTGGGCGGGAATCGTGAGGGCGGCCAGGAGTGCGGCGAGCACGAGGTAGGTGGCGCGCCAGGTGAGGTGGTCCGCGAGGACGGCCGCGAGGGGGGCGAAGACGGTGGAGGCGAGGCCGCCCGCGAGGGTGACGGTGACGAGCGCGCGGACGTGGTCGGGGGCCCACCAGCGGGTGAGGGCCGCGAAGGCGGGCTGGTAGAAGGTGGCGGACATGGAGAGTCCGGCCAGGATCCAGCCGACGAAGAACACCGGCGGGTTCGGGGCGAGGGCCATGACGGCCAGGCCCAGCACGCCGGTCGTCGAGCCCGCCGTCATGATCGCGCGGGGACCGTGCCGGTCGATGATCCGGCCGACGCCGATGCCCGCGACGCCGGAGACGACGAGGGCGAGTGAGAACGCGGCCGTGGTCGTCGCCGCGGACCAGCCGGTGGCAGCGGTGATCTGCGGGTTCAGCACGGGGAAGGCGTAGTAGACGATGCCCCAGCCCGTGATCTGCGTGAGGCAGAGCGCGGGCAGGACGGCGCGGGGCCGCGACCGCTCCTTCGCGTCGGTCGCGGTCCCGTGCGGCGGGGTGTCGAGGCTGGTCACGAGCCGCAGCATCCACCCGTGGACGGCTCGGTGGCGAGGGGCAGGACGGCCGGAGCGCCGAGCTGGACGAGCTGGGGTGCCGGCGGAGCGCAGCAGCCGTCGGCGTCGCCCGACTGGGCGGCGGGGTCGTCGTAGAGGCCGGAGCCGCCGCAGACTCCGGTCTCGGGGAGGGTGAGTTCGACGCGGTCGGCGGAGTCGAGGTCGCCCGCGAGGGCGGCGGCCACGGAGCGGACCTGCTCGTAGCCGGTGAGGGCGAGGAAGGTCGGGGCCCGGCCGTAGGACTTCATGCCGACGAGGTACACGCCTTGCTCGGGGTGGGAGAGCTCGCGGTGGCCGTGGGGGTAGACGGTGCCGCAGGAGTGCTGGTTGGGGTCGATGAGCGGCGCGAGGGCCGTCGGCGCCTGGAGGCGGTCGTCCAGGCCGAGGCGGAGCTCGCCGAGGAAGGACAGGTCGGGACGCAGGCCGGTGAGGACGACGACCTCGTCGACGGGGTCGAGACGGCGGCCGTCCTCGGCGACCAGGACGAGACGCCCGTCGGTGTCCCGCTCGACGGCCTCGGTGCGGAAGCCGGTGACGGCGTCGGCGTGGCCCTCGTCGACGGCGGCCTTGGCGGCGAGGCCGAGGGCACCGCGGGCGGGGAGCTGGTCGGCGCTGCCACCGCCGAAGGTGGAGCCGGAAAGGCCCCGGCGGAGAACCCAGAGGGCCTTCGTGCCCGCCTCTTCACGGGCGAGCACGGCGAGGGAGGCGAGTGCGGTGAAGGCGGAGGCGCCCGAGCCGATGACGGCGGTGCGCCTGCCCGCGTACCGGGCGCGGACGGCCGGCTCGTCGAGGTCGGGGACGCGGTAGGAGATCCGGTCGGCGGCGGCGCGTTCGCCGAGGGCCGGGAGGCCGTCGGCACCGGCGGGGCTGGGCAGGGTCCACGTTCCGGAGGCGTCGACGACCGCGCGGGCGAGGATCCGCTCCTCGCGTCCGTCGGCGTACGCGACGTGGACGGCGAACGGCTGGGCGTGGCGGTCGGCGTCCACGATCCGGTCCCGGCCGGCGCGGGAGACGCCGGTGACGCGGGCGCCGGTGCGGACCTTGTCACCGAGGACGTCGGCGAGCGGCTGGAGGTAGCGGTCGGCCCAGTCGCCGCCGGTGGGGTACGTCGCCGGGTCCGGCTTCACCCAGCCGGCCGGGGCGAGCAGCTTCTCGGCCGCCGGGTCGGTGAGCTCGCTCCAGGTGGAGAAGAGCCGGACGTGCGCCCACTCGCGTACCGCCGCACCCGCCCGCGCGCCGGCCTCCAGGACCAGGGGCTCCAGACCGCGGTCGACGAGGTGGGCGGCGGCGGCCAGGCCCACGGGGCCGGCTCCGACGACCACGACGGGCAGGTGCTCGGTGGCGGTGGCGTTCATGACGAGTCCCCTTGTGTTTCGACGTCCGTCGATCTCTTGAGCTCTCAGCATGCATCGGATATCGATGGACGTCAACATAGACGTTTATCGAAATGTGGAGGCCTTCGCCGAACACGTCGATGCGGCCGCCATCGGAGCCCGGCGGTCGGGCCCCACCTCGGCGCACCATCCCCCGCGCGAAGGGCCGACCCCGGCGATCCGGAGGCTTCCGGCCGGGCGACCGGCCCGTGGCCGCGGCACCACGACGGCCTCACCCCGTTCTCGCCGGCCCGGTGCCGCTCGCTGCCGCCACCGCCCTTCGGGACGACCCGGACCGCCGTCCCCACCGGGACGAAGCGGTGGCCCGCCCGCTGCGGCGCGCCGAGCGCCTGGGCGCCGACCTGCCCACCGGACGGCGCGTGACCGCCGCCCGCACCGCCCGGACGGGGCTCCTTCACCGACACGGCGACGCACGTCCGGGAGTACCGCACCCCACCCCGTTCGCGGGGCGGCGGGTCGCGGCGGTGGGCACGGAGAACTCCGCGGCCACCGCCGCGACGCCCGGCGCGTCGCCGAGCGCCCGACGGGCGAACTGCGGCGCCCGCGATCCCGGTACCTTTGCTTTGACGTGTGTCAACATAGACATATGTCGAACGCGACCGCGAAGGTGTTGCCGCTGCTGGAGCCCACCGTCGAACCGTGCTGCCCGCCGCTCACCGAGCGTCCCCTGACGGCCGGGGAGGCCGAGCGGACCGCCCTGATGTTCAAGGCGCTGGGCGACCCGGTGCGTCTGCGACTCTTCTCCGCCGTGGCGTCCCACGAGGGCGGTGAGGCGTGCGTGTGCGACATCTCCGATGTCGGCGTCTCCCAGCCGACCGTCTCCCACCACCTGAAGAAGCTGAAGGAGGCCGGCCTGCTCACCTCCGAGCGGCGCGGGACCTGGGTGTACTACCGGGTGGAGCCGGGGGTGCTGGCGGCGATGGGGCGGCTCCTGAGCCCGGCGGCCACGAGCTGAGCGAAGCCGCTCCACGTCAGCGACCGGCCGCATCACGGCGGCAGGGCCGTCGAGGCCGAGGGGCGCGATCCGCGATCGCCAGGTTCCCGACGCCGACGAGGACGCGCTCGGCGTCGACCGGCCCCCTTCAAGGGCGTTCACCGGGGTGCCGACCCGTTTGCCGAAAGGTGCTTCGCGGGCCTCCGGAACCCCCGCAGCCCTGAGGACGGCCTGCCGGAACCCCCGCAGCCCTGAGGACGGCCTGCCGGAACCGCCGGAGCACGAGGCACCGAAGCGGCTTGCGGTCATCGGTGCGCTCGCACGCCGGGCGGACCCGGCGACCCTCGAGCGGCGAACACGGAAGGGGCGCCGACCGTCGCGGTCGGCGCCCCTTCGGGGTGGGGGGTGGTGGCCTTCGGGCGTCAGGCCAGCGTGCCCACGAATCCCGCCAGCCGTCCGAGCGCCTCGTCGAGCTGCTCGGGCGGGACCGTGTACGAGATGCGGACGTGGTCCGGGGCCGCGAAGTCCGCGCCGGGGACGACCGCCACCTGGGCCTCGGCCAAGAGGAGTTCGGCGAAGTCGGCGGCTGAGGCGATGGTGCGGCCTGCGCTTGTCCTGCCGTACAGGCCGGTGACGTCGGCGAGGAGGAAGAAGGCGCCCTCGGGATCGCCGTCGACCCGCAGGCCGGGGATGTCGCCGATCGCCTTGACGGTCGCGAGGCGGCGGGCGTCGAGCGCGGTGCGGCGGCGCTCCAGTTCGGTGCCGAGGTCGGCCGTCAGCGCGCCGAGGGCCGCCCGCTGGGCGACGGAGGACGGGGCCGAGGCGGTGTGGCTCTGGAGGGCCGTGACGGTGGAGGCCAGCTCGGCGGAGGCGGCGAGCCAGCCGATGCGCCAGCCGGTCATGGCGAAGGTCTTGGAGACGCCGCCGATGGTGACGGTGCGGGCGGCGATCTCGGTGCCCAGCGCCGCCACGGAGGCGAAGCGGGCGTCGCCGAAGACCCAGTGGTCGCAGATCTCGTCGCTGACGACGACGAGGTCGTGTTCCACGGCCACTTCGGCCAGGGCGGCCAGTTCACAGCGGCTGTGGACGACGCCGGAGGGGTTGGCGGGGCTGTTGAGGAGGAGGACCCGCGTGCGGTCGGTGACCGCTTCCCGCACCTGCTCGGGCGTGACCTTCAGGCCGGCGCCGGGGGCGGGGCGCACGGGGACCAGGGTTCCGCCGGCCAGGGCGATGAGGTGGGGGTAGCTGACCCAGTACGGGGCCGGCACGAGCACCTCGTCGCCCGGTTCGAGGAGGGCGGTGAAGGCGTAGTGGAGGGCCTGCTTGGCGCCCGCCGTCACGACGAGATGCGACGCCTGGTACGCGGTGCCGTGGCGGTTGAGGTGCGCGGCGACCGCCGTACGGAGTTCGGGGATGCCGGCGGCCGGGGTGTAGCGGGTGAAGTCCTCGGCGACGGCCCGTTCCGCCGCGCGTGCGGCGGGCTCGACGGTCGGGAACGCCGGCTCGCCGCTGGTCAGGTTGATGACGTCGGCGCCCGCGGCGACGAGCGCCTTGGCGTGGGCGTCGAGCGCGGCGGTGGCCGAGGGCGGAACGGCGGCGGCGCGCGCGGAGGGACGGAGGGGGTTCACGGGGTTCCCCACGGGGTCAGAGGCGGACGGCGAGGTGGGTGAGCGTGGCCTCGTGGCCGCGCCGGAGGGCCGCCGCGCGGGCGCCCCGGTCGACGACCTCCACGCAGCTGTCGCAGAACCGCACGTCGGCCGTGCGGGTGGGGCGGCGGGTGACGCGCAGGCGACGGAAGGAGGCGAGAAGGGACGACATGACGCGACCTCAATTCATAGACGCTTATCTATGAGATGAGTATGACCCAATCCATAGATGAGAGTCAATGGATTGGTCGTGGCGGCCCGGAGAGCGGTCGGCTCTGGACGTGACGCGTCGCCATCGGTCACATTGGGCCGCATGATCGAGCCCTTGACCACCGAGACGCCCTCCGGTTCCTGCTGCCCCGTCCCCATGACGCCGGATCAGGCGGAGGAGCTGTCGGTCGTGTTCAAGGCGCTGGCGGATCCGGTGCGCCTGCGGATCGCCAGCATCGTGGCCTGCTGCCCCGCGGGCGAGGTGTGCATGGGAGAGATCGCCGCCGAGTTCGACCTGACGGGACCGACCATCAGCCACCACCTGCGCAAGCTGCGCGAGGCCGGCATCCTCGCCTCGGAGCGGCGCGCGAACGAGGTCTACTACTTCGTCCGCCCGGACCGGATCGAGCACCTGATAGGCCCGCTGGCGGGCATGCGGAGCACGGCCCGCACGTCCCCGCGCTGCTGAGCACGCGAAGAAACGGCTGCGGCCCGCCCCCGAAGCCTGGGGGGCGGGCCGTTGCCGTCTTGCGCGGTGCCGGCGGCGCTCAGGGCGCCGGGAGCCGAACCTCCGGGGTCAGAGCCAGAGGGGGGCCAGGTAGCCGAGGGTGACCGCGCCGGTGAAGAGGATGCCGACGACCAGGGAGACCACGCGCCAGCGGGCGATGAGGAGCATGCCGCTGATGGCGCCGATGCTGGTGCCCGCACCGGTCACGAGGAAGGCGAGGGCCGCGCCGGGGCCCATGCCGCCCTGCATCAGGGTGGCGACGAGGGGGAGCGAGCCGTCGGAGTTCAGGTAGACCGGGATGCCGATGAGGGCGGCGACCGGGACGGAGAAGATGTTGCCGTCGCCGAGGAACTCGGTGAGGAAGCTGGTGGGGATCGAGTTGATGAGCAGGAAGCCGAGGGTGGCGAAGCCCAGGAAGTAGAGGGCGAGACGCTTGGCGTTGACCTTGAACTCCTCGCCGAACTCCTTCAGCTTCCAGCGCTCCACGACTCCGGCCGGGGCGGGTGCGGGCTTCGGCTCCACCGGGCGGGCGAGCAGGGCCGTACGGGCCAGGCCGCCGCCACCGGCGGGGACGCCGCCACCGGCCGTGACGCCACCACCGGAACCGCCCCCGGTCTCGCCCTCGTCACTGCAGCAGCTCTCGGACGCCTTCTCCTCCGCCTGGTTGGCACTGAGACGGGCCTGGCCATCCAGCCAGTCGGTCTTCTCGATCAGCCAGGTGACGAAACCGGCGAAGACGCCGAGGACCATCGCGGCCACGAAGAAGGTGGTGGCGAAGTCGAAGCCGAAGAGGCCGGTCGACAGCACGTACTCCTCGGGGCTGGTCAGGGGCGAGGCCACCATGAAGGTCACCACCGGGGCCCACGGGACGCTGGAGGCGAGCGCCCCGAGCACCACCGCGGTCGTGCCGCAGGAGCAGAAGGGGGTGAGGGTCGCCAGGACGATCGCGCCGAGCACCGCGACCGCGGTCTTGCGGCGCATCCACGCCGACAGGCGGTCCGCCCCGATGTAGACGGGGATGGCCGAGGCCAGCACCACGCTGATCAGCAGGAACGGCCAGTTGGCGGAGAGGGAGTGGCCGACGTCCTGGGCGGTGCGCCACAGAACGTCGAGGACGGTGTCGATCACGGAGGGCTCCAGCAACTCATAGACGGCTGTCGATGGGTCAGACTCTGCCGGAACTCATAGATGACTGTCAATGAGTCGCGGGAACAATTCATAGATGGCCATCGTTGAGTCCGGTATGCCCACGTCGATCTCGGAGCTGTGCTGCTCCCCCGTGCTCGCCGGCCCGCTCACGCCCGAGGCCGCCGACGATCTCGCGACCGCCCTGAAGGTGGTCGCCGACGCCACCCGCCTGCGCCTGCTCGGCCTGATCCGCTCCCAGCCGAGCGGCGAGGCGTGCACCTGCGACCTCACCGAGCCCCTGGGCCTCACCCAGCCGACCGTCACGCACCACCTGCGGGTGCTGTACGAGGCCGGGTTCCTGGAGCGCGAGAAGCGCGGACGCCAGACCTACTACCGGATCGCCCCGGAGAGCATGAGCGTGCTCTGCCAGGCGCTGGACCCCTCACCGCAGCTGCTCGCCGCAGGCTGACCCGCCTCGGCAACATCCCTTCCCCAAGGGCCGGTTCATGCCCGCGTCACACGCGGGGGACCGGCCCTTCGGCATCTTCAGGCAGGTGGATGCCGGACGCGTTTCCTGCCACCGGTGATCCCTTCCACACCCTGGGTGAGCTCGGACAGACTCATGAACACCGGAAGGGCGACGAGCCCCCGGGACACCGGGAAAGGCCCTCGAGGCCACCGGCCGCCGAAAAAACCACAGCCATCACCAGGGGAGAGCCATGCCTGTTTCGCGTACCTCGATGCGTCTTGCCACCGCCGCACTCGTCGCCGCGATCGGGCTCGGTGCCACCTCGACCCTGGGCGCCGGCACCTTCCCCGCCCTCGCCGGAGCGGGCTGGGACACGGCCCCCGCCACGCCCACCGACTCCACGGACGGGGCCGGCTGGGACGTGGCCCCCACCGTCGTCCTCGCCTCCCCCATCGACGGCGCGGGCTGGGACGTGGCCCCCGCCACGACCGACGGCGCCGGCTGGGACGTGGCCCCCGCCACGACGAACGACGGCTCCGACGGCGCCGGCTGGGACTCGGCCCCGACCGACCCCTCCACCGACGGCGCCGGCTGGGACTGACCAGCACCCCTCGCCCTTCCCGCCGGGCACCCCACCCCGTACCCCGCGCACCGCCGACCCCACGAGGAGAGCACCCCATGAGCACCACCTGCTGCAGCACCACCGCCGAGGAACCCTCCCCGGCCCTCCCGGTCGTCGAGACCGCCTCCACCGGCTGCTGCTCGACCCCCGAACCGGCCGAGAAGGCCGCCGAGGAGCAGGAGTCCTCCTGCTGCGGCAGCGAGACCGCCGAGCCCGAGCCCGTCGAGGCGTCCGACTGCTGCGACACCCCGGCCCCGGAGCCGGAGCCCGCCGCTGCGGGCTGCTGCGGCCCCGCGCAGCCCGAGCCGGTCACGGCCTCCGGATGCTGCGGCCCGCAGGAGGAGCAGGCCGACCCCGCCCAGGTGCGCGCCGGCCTCTCCCTCGACGACGCGATCGCGGCGCTCGGCGGCGGCATCCCGCAGGCCACCGACCCCACCCCGTACGCCCAGGTGGACTGGCTGGCGGCGACCGAGGAGAGCCTGCGGGGCGCCAAGGCGTGGCACACCGTCGCCGACCGCGGCGAGGGCGACATCGCCTTCCTCCCCGGGTACGTCTTCGACGCCGACCCGATCGTGGACGCCGACCCCCGTACGCTGCTCGGCTGGCAGCCGAAGGACGGCACCGCGGCCTGCTGCTCGGCCACCACCTCGTGCTGCGAGTCCGCCACCGACGCCGTCGAGGCCCTCGGCACCGACGCCTTCTTCCCGTCGCTGCTGCTGGGTTCGCCGCTCGGCTACCGCTCCGAGGCGGCCGCGTCCGTCGAGGACCCGCTGCTCGTCGCCGACCTGGTCGACCGCATCGTCCCGGCCGCGATCGAGGCCGGCATCCGCTCGATCACCGCCCCCTGGCTGCACGACAGCGCGTACAGCGACGTCCTCGCCCTGGCGCTCCAGGCATACGGCGGTGACATCGCCTTCCACGGCGAGAACAACCTCCTCGACCTCCAGCACGACAGCTACGACGCCTACCTCGCCTCGCTCCCCTCCCGGAAGCGGCGCCGGGTGAAGGAGGACCGCGAGCGCGCGGACGACTCCGGCACCCGCATCGAGCGCAAGGACCGCGAGGAGCTCCGCCCGCTGATCGGCCGGATCACCGAGCTCGTCACCCAGAACCGCCAGAAGTACGAGGGCGGCGAGGACGAGGCGCACATCGGCGCCCTGCTGACCGCGCTGGTCGACGGCGGGGCCGACATCCGCGCGTACCTCGTCCACAAGGACGAGAACGTGGTCGCGGCCTCGGTGACGGTCCGGCGGGGCAAGCGCCTCTTCGTGAAGTGGGCCGGCTTCGACTACGAGGCGCTGGGCGAGCGCAGCGGCGTCTACTTCGAGATCGCGCTCGACCGTCCGCTGCGCGACGCCTTCGCCGAGGGCATCACCGCGATCGAGGCGGGACCGGGCGCGGACGAGGCCAAGCGGCTGCGGGGCTTCCGGCCGGGGCGGATCCGCTCCGTCGTCCTGGTCACCGACGCCGCGCTGCGGCCCAAGGTCGCCGAGCTGCACGCCGCCTACGGCCAGGCCCGCCGCGAGACGCTCGGAGCGGCCGAGGAAGCGGCGCCGACGACGGCGATCGGCCGCCTGCGGGCGAAGCTGCTCGGTAGCACGGCGTACGAGCCGATCAAGCCCCTCCAGCCGGAGGGCGGCTGCTGCGGCTGACCCGCCGCCTCCACCTCCCGGACCCGCTCGTCGGATCCGCGCCGCACGACAACTTCACCATGCCCTGTTGAGCCGGTCCGGTGCCTCGCGCACCGGGCCGGCCGGCCGTTTCCCCCGGAGACGCGGCCTGCCGGCCGTCAGTCCGTCCAGCCCGCCTTGGCCGCGAGAACCCCGGCCTCGAAGCGGCTGCGTGCTCCGAGCCGTGCCATCAGCTCGGACATGATCCGGCGCTCCGTGCGCAGGCCGATGCCCAGCTTCTTCGCGGCGATCTCGTCGGTGGCCCCCTGCGTCAACTGGCGCAGGAGCTCCCGTTCCTGCGCGGTCAGGCCGGCCTCGTCCCGGTCACGGACGCTGCCGAGAGGAGCCGCGCGCTCCCAGACCTGCTCGAACAGGGCGACCAGAGCGGTCAGCACACCGGGGCCGGTGAGCTGGACGGCGCCCTTCTTGGTGTTGTCGGGGTCGACGGGAAGCAGGGCGACCTCCCGGTCGAAGAGCACCATCCGCAGCGGGAGGGCCGGGACGGTGCGCACCTCGCCGCCGTTGTCGTGCAGCCAGTGCGCGTACTCCACGGTGGGGGTGTCGTTGCGGACGCTGTCGAGGTAGGCGGTCAGGACGCGCACCCCCCGTCGCATCAACTGCTCGTCGAGGGGCCGGCTCGCCTCCAGGCTGGCCGCGGACTGGGCACCGCCGGGCATGAAGGACAGGCACTCGGTGGTGCTGCGGTGGGCCAGCTCCTCGAGCCGGGCCTGGATGGCGTCGATGCCCTGGAGGTACTCCACGCCGTGACGTTCACCGGTGCGGAGCTCGGCGTACTCGGCGAGCAGCGTGCTGATGGCCGCCTGCGATTCGGCGAACTGCTGCTGCTGTGCGAGGAGCTCCGCCTGCTGGCGCTGGAGCAGGAGCTGGAACCCCAGGTTGGGGCTGACGGGCCGCACGCCGCCGGGGGCCTGGAGCGAGCGGCGCAGGAGGTTGAGTTCGGCGAGCCGGTCCAGGGCCTCGCGTATGTCCGTCTCCGGACGGGCCAGATGGTTGGCGAGCTCTCCGACGCCCCAGTCCTGGTGCGTGAGCATCAGGCGGTAGACCGTCTCGGCGTCCGCATCCAGTCCCAAACTCGCCAGCACAGCGACCCCCCGGCCTACGTCTCAAGATGCGAGACATCTTCGTCAGTCCATTGGCGAGCGCCGATCTTTGCAGCTCAGGACGCTCGCAGACAAGACGTGTTCACCCTGTGATCAGGTCCGTCCACACCTTCCCCCACCCTCGCCCGGCGGCCTGAATTACCCCTCACAGGCAGGTGGTTGCCGGGAGCAGTTCATGCCAGGGGATATCTCTTCCGCCGGCCTCGACGGCTCAGCAGACTGGTGATCACAAAGGTTCGGCAGGCCGGCACGACGGATTCCGCGCCTCTCTTCCCGCCCTTTTCCACGGGGCATTCCATCCACCACACACGGAGGACAGCCATGTCCGCTGCGCGGAGTCTGCTGCGCCTGGCCAACAGGGCCGCCGCCGTCGCCCTGGGCTTCTCACCCGCCGGCGGGCACGGCTGCGGCCCCAAGTGCCGCCATGCCGAGCTGTACGGCGAGGTCGCTCCCGCCGAGGCCGACCAGCACGTGTGGTCCGTACCCGGGCTCGCCGCCCGACCGGGAGGGCCCGTGCTGATGGCCACCGCCACCCTCGTCGCCACCGACGCCGCCGCGCACCGGGACCTGGAGGCGGCGACGGTGACGGACATCGTCTGGGCGTCCGCGATGACCGAGGACGACCTTGAACATGTCCACGCCAGCTCCACCTCCGGCCGAATCGAGCTGACCTTCTTCCACCGCACGCGCAACCCCGCCGAGGCGATTTCCGCCGCGTGGGAAATCTGCCTGCGCGCGCTGAATTCCAGCCCTTCTCTGGCCCATTGGCGGATCACCTCCGCCCCGCGACTTCCCGACGCCCTCCCCGGCCCGGGCCCCCTTCCCGCGTGATCCAGATCACACACCCCTGCGAGGAGTACCACCCATGAGCGGCATCAACGACCCCCGTCTCAAGGCCGAAGAGCTCACCGTCGAGCCGCTGGCCGCCATCGACCACGACGTGAAGGTCCTCGGCTCGAAGAGCTACACCAACCGCCAGATCGCCGTCGCCGCCCTGTCCGGCAAGGAAGGCGTGATCGACGGCGCGCTCATCTCCGACGACACCGTCTTCTTCACCAAGGCCGTCGAGTCCTTCGGGCACGTCACCGCCGAGATCGACCACGAGGCCGCGCGCATCTCCTTCACCCCGACCGGCAAGCCGATGACGGCCCCGCAGGAGGAGATCTTCGTCGGCGGCGCCGGCACCCCGCTGCGCTTCCTCATCTCCATGGCGGGCCTCGCCGAGGGCACCACCACCATCACCGGCAACGCCCGGATGCAGGAGCGCCCGTTCGGCGACCTGCTCGCCGCCCTGCCCGGTCTCGGCGTCGAGGCCGTCGCCGTGCGCGGCAACGGCTCCCCGCCGATCCGCGTCACCGGCGGCGACTTCGCCGGCGGGAGGACGAAGATCTCCGGCGCCGTCTCCAGCCAGTACACCTCCTCGCTCCTCATCAGCTCCGTGCTGGCGAAGCAGGACACCGAGATCGAGATCGTCGACGAGCTGGTCTCCAAGCCGTACGTCGAGATGACCCTGGCGACCCTGGCCGAGCACGGCATCACCGTCGAGCGCGACGGCTACCGCTGGTTCAAGGTGCCCGCCGGCCAGTCCTTCAAGGGCGGCCACGCGATCGTCGAGCCGGACGCCTCGGGCCTGTCGTACTTCATCGCCGCCGCCGCGATCCTCGGCGGCCGGGTCACCATCCCCGGCATCGGCTCCACCTCCCACCAGGGCGACGTCGGCCTGGTCGAGGTCCTCGGCCGGATGGGCGCGCACACCGAGGTCGCCGAGAACTCGGTCACCGTCAAGGGCGGGCAGCTGCGCGGCATCGAGGTCGACATGGACGCCATGCCCGACGTCGTCCCCTCGCTCGCCGCCGTCGCCGCCTTCGCCGAGGGCCCGACCCACATCACCAACATCGCCAGCCTCCGCGTGAAGGAGTGCGACCGCATCGCGGCCGTCACCACCGAGCTGCGCAAGATGGGCGTCAAGGTCGACGAGTACGACGACGCCATGACCGTCCACGGTGGCCCCTCGCACGGCGCGGTCATCGACACCTACGACGACCACCGCATCGCCATGACCTTCGCGATCATGGGCCTGCGCACCCCCGGCGTCGTCATCAAGGACCCCGGCTGCGTCGCCAAGTCCTTCCCCGCCTTCTGGCAGACCCTGGACACCCTGCGATGACCGAGACCCCCGACACCCGTCCCGGCATCCTGCTCGTCCTCGACGGCTGGGGCCACGCCGAGCCGGGGCCCGGCAACGCCCTCGCGGTCGCGGACACTCCCGTCCTGGACGGCATCCGGGCCAAGTACCCCGCCACCCTCGTGGAGGCGTCCGGCGAGCACGTCGGCCTGCTGCCCGGCACGGTCGGCAACTCCGAGATCGGCCACATGGTCATCGGCGCCGGCCGCCCGCTGGACTACGACAGCGTGCTGGTCCAGGGGCAGATCGACTCCGGCGGCCTGCGCGACAACCCGCGCCTGACGGAGGCGCTCGACGCGCTCGCGGCCGGCGGCGGCGCCCTGCACCTGATCGGGCTGGCCTCCGACGGGCAGATCCACGCCCACGTCGACCACCTGCGCGAGCTGCTCTCCATCGCCGCCGCCCGGGGCGTCGAGCGGGTCTGGGTGCACGCGATCACCGACGGCCGGGACGTGGCCGACCGCACGGCCGGCCACTACCTCGGCCGGGTCGAGGAGTTCTTCGCGACGACCGGTGTCGGCCGCCTGGCCACGGTCTCCGGCCGTGGCTACGCCCTCGACAAGAGCGGCGACCTGGAGCTGACCGCCAAGGTCACCCAGGCGGTGGCGGACGGCCGCGGAGCCCTGGCCCGCGACCACGGCCAGGTCCTGGCGGGCGCCGGCGACGGCGACGTGTGGGTCGTCCCGACCGTCCTCACCGATGCCGCCGGCGAACCGCTGGCGACCGTGCGGGACGGGGACGCGGTCCTGTTCGCCAACTTCCGCAGCGACCGCATCCAGCAGCTCGCCGACGACCTGGTGAAGCACCTGGCCGAGAGCGACGTGCGGATCCTCTCCCTCACCCAGTACGACACCGAGGCGGACATCCCCGCCCTGGTCGGCCGCGCCGACGCCTCCGGCGGTCTCGCGGACCAGCTGGAGGCCCACGGCCTGCGTTCCGTGCGGGTCGCCGAGCAGGAGAAGTTCGAGCACGTCACCTACTACCTGAACGGGCGCGACGAGCGGCGCCGGGAGGTCGAGGAGCACGTCCGGATCACGTCGGACGAGGCGCCCGAGTACACCGCCCGGCCCGAGATGAACCTCGACCGGGTCGCCGACGCGGTGATCGAGGCCGCCGGCCGGACCGACGTCGCCCTCGTGGCGGCCAACCTCGCCAACATCGACGTCGTCGGCCACACCGGCGACCACGACGCCACCGTGAAGGCAGCCGAGTACACCGACGACCAGGTCGACCGGATCCTGACCGCCGCCGCGGCCACCGGCCGCTGGGTGGTCCTGGTCGGCGACCACGGGAACGCCGAACGGATGTCCAAGCCCGGCCCGGACGGCACCCCGCTCCCGTACGGCGGACACACCACCAACCCGGTCCCGGCGGTCGTCGTCCCGGCTCCCGGGCAGCTCCTGCCTGGTGCTCTGCGTGACGGCGGCAGCCTCGCCGACATCGCGCCCACCGTGCTCGCCCTGCTCGGCCGTCCGAGCGGTCCCGCCATGACCGGAAGGAGCCTGCTGTGACCCTCGCGCCCCCGCTCGCCCAGACCGCCACGCCGGGCGGCACCCGCTTCGCCGGCGCCTACGCCGACGGCGCCGTCCGCCACGAGCCGGACGCGGGCCCCGCGCTGGCCGCCGAGGTGCTCGTCAGCGCCGACGGCTCCGCCCACGTCCTGACCGTCACCAACCTCACCTCCGAGGTCCAGGACGTGCTTCCCGAGCCGCTGCTGCCGGCCGGCGAAGGACCGCTGCTGTTCCTCGGCGGCGCGTCCACCACCACCGAGCGCGACGGCCGCCTCGTCGCCCGCCTCGCCCCCCACGGGTTCGTCCGCCTCGGACGCGCCCTCGACACCGACCAGGAGCACGCCTCATGACCACCGTCACCGGACCGCGTCCGCGCGTGGCGCTGATCGGGGACCACGGCAAGTCCCCCGCCCACGCCCGCCTCGACGGCTTCCGCGCCGAGCTGGAGGTGGACACCGTGTGGGTGCCCACCGAGACGATCACCGGCCCGGAGTCGTTCGACGGCTTCGACGGCCTGTGGGTCGTGCCCGGCTCCCCGTACGAGAACAAGGACGGCGTCCTCGCCGCCGCCCGGCACGCCCGCGAGAACGGCGTCCCGTACCTGGGCACCTGCGGCGGCTTCCAGCACGCCCTGATCGAGTACGCCCGCAACGTCGCCGGCCTCACCGACGCCGACGACGTCCAGTACGACCCCGAGGCGGCCACCCCACTGATCGTGCCGCTCACCTGCTGCCTCGCGGGCGAGCAGGCACCCCTGCTGCTGACCGCCGGCAGCCGGCTCGCGGCGGTCTACGACGGGGCCGAGCGCTCGACGGAGACGTACCACTGCAAGTACGGCCTGAACGCGGAGTTCGTCGAGCTGCTGACCGGCGCGGGCGTGCTGTTCAGCGGCTGGGACGAGGAAGGCGCCCCGCGGGCCGCCGAGGTGCCGGGCCACCCGTTCTTCATCGGCACCCTGTTCCAGCCCGAGCTGGTCTCGGGCCCGGGCCGGATCCACCGGCTGATCACGGCCTTCACGGCCGAGGTGAGCGCCCGGGCGGCCGTCACCGTCTGAGGCGGTGCGCCCGGCCGGGGCGGCTCACGCCTCCGCCGGGCCCCCACCCCAGATCAGCGCGTCGAGAACGGCCCTGTGCTCGGGCCGGATCGCGTACCAGGCCCAGGTGCCGCGCTTCCTGCGGCTCACGAGGCCGGCGTCCACGAGGATCTTCATGTGGTAGCTGACGGTCGGCTGGGCGAGGTCCAGCAGCGGCGTCATGTCGCACACGCACGCCTCGCCCTCCGGAGCGGCCAGCAGCACGCTGAGGATCTGCAAGCGGGTCGGGTCGGCGATGCCCTTCACGTTCCGGGCCAGCGCCTCAGCCCGCTCCCGGGGCAGCGGTTCCACGTCGAGAGGCGGCCCGCAGGTCGGATCCTCGTCGACGAAGGGCAGCAACCCCGAGCGATGGTCGGTCGCTTGTTCTGCTGGCATGACGATCACCCTATGTCGGCCCGGTCGGCCGCCCGAGTCCCATCGAACGAGTTCACCCACTGTTCGCCTCTCATTCAACGGAAGTCCGAACAGCCCCCGCACGTCCCCCTCTTCCCTTTCCCACCACCGCGAAGGCACCGCCATGTCTGTCACCTCCACCGCACTTCGAAGCACCGCGACGG
Source organism: Streptomyces sp. NPDC058758 (assembly GCF_042746075.1). Classification (NCBI taxonomy): domain Bacteria; kingdom Bacillati; phylum Actinomycetota; class Actinomycetes; order Kitasatosporales; family Streptomycetaceae; genus Streptomyces; species Streptomyces sp. NPDC058758. The sequence continues at coordinate 16,870 of NZ_JBHYPS010000024.1, forward strand.
CCCTCTCCTCGCGCCGGATGCGCCAGGGAGCCGCCGCCTCCGCCGGCCTCCTCCTCGCCACCGTCCTCACCGGCTGCGCCGGTGCCGCGAAGGCCGAGACCGGGGCCCTCCAGGCCAGCGGCTCCACCACGGTCGCCCCGGTCGCCTCCGACGCCGCCGAGGCGCTCAAGGCCAAGGGCCTGAACATCACCGTCGCCACCCAGGGCGGCTCGGCCGGCGGCATCTCCCAGCTCGGCACCGGCCAGATCGAGATCGCGCTCAGCTCCAAGCCGCTGTCCGACAAGGACCACAAGGCGTACCCGAACGCCGACTTCGTCACCACGCAGATCGGCGCGGACGCGGTCGGCGTCATCATCACCAAGGAGGTCGCCGACGGCGGGGTCAAGAGCCTCTCCAAGGCGCAGGTGCAGGGCCTCTTCGAGGGGAAGATCACCAACTGGAAGGAGGTCGGCGGCCCCGACCTCCAGGTCTTCGTGTACGACAAGGAGCCCGGCCGCGGCACCCGTGAGGTGCTCGACAAGTTCGTCTACGGCAAGGGCGAGCCGCCGGCCCCGCCGCAGTCCGCCAACTACGCCGTCGTCGGCGGCAACACCGAGACCCGCAACAAGCTGAAGTCCACCCGCGGTTCCATCGCCCCGCTGTCGACCGGCTTCATCGACGGCCACCCCGACCTGGTCGCCGTGCCCCTGGACGGCATCGCCCCGACCCTGGAGAACGTGGCGTCCGGCAAGTACCCGATGACCCGCCCGCTGTACATGATCACCAACGGCCAGCCCAAGGGCCACGCCAAGCAGTACATCGACTACATCCTCTCCGCCGAGGGCCAGAAGCTGCTCCCGAAGCACGGCTACCTGACGCGCAAGCAGATGGGGCTCTGACCGATGAGCCTCACTCTGGAGCGCCCCGCCACGGCGCCCGGAACCACCGCGACGCGGCCGCCCGAGAAGGGCGGCCGCCCCGGCCGGGCGAGATGGGTCTGGGGCTGGGCCTACAGCGGCGTCCTGTCCGTCGCCCTCGCCCTCGTGGTCCTGATCGGCTACCTGGCCGACGGCATCGCGAGCGGCACGGTCGACTGGGGAGCCCTCCTCACCGACTCCGTCTGGAGCCCCGGGAACCTCGCCTTCGGCGGCCTGGCCATGATCTACGGGTCGGCGGTCGTCTGCGTCCTGGCCCTCGTGCTGGCCGTCCCCGTCGGCTGGGCGGCGGCCGTCGCCCTCTCCGAGTACCTGCCGCCCCGCCTCGCGAAGCCGCTGCGCCTGAGCATCGAACTCCTCGCGGCGGTCCCCTCCATCGTCTACGGACTCATCGGCATCATGGTGATCCGGCCGTTCGTCGCCGGCCTCGGCGACGTCCCGGGCGGCGACAGCATCCTCGCCGCCGGCATCGTCCTCGCCGTGATGATCATGCCGACGATCGTGGCGGTCAGCGTGGACGCCCTCGCCGCCGTACCCGGCCGCTACCGGGAGGCCGCGTACTCCCTCGGTCTCACCCGCCGGGAGGTCGTCCGCTCCGCCGTTCTGCCCCAGGCCCGTTCGGGCATGCGCGCCGGCGTCCTGCTCGGTCTGGCCAGGGCGCTCGGCGAGGCCATCGCGGTCTTCATGGTCATCGGCCGCGCCGACGGGCGCCTCCCGCAGTCGTTCGGCGACTTCTTCTCGTCGCTCGTCCGCCCCGGCCAGACCCTCACCACCAAGCTGGCCGGTCCCGAGCCGATGCTCGCGGGCACCTCCGGCCCGTACTTCGCGGCCCTGTGCGGACTCGGCATCATCCTGCTCGCCCTGGTCGCCGCCGCCACCGTGTGGGGCACCCGCGGCTCCTCGGCCCGGGTGCGGCGCGGACCGCGCGTCCGGCGGACCTCCGCGTGGATGCGCGGCCCCAAGGACCGGCTGACCACGGCCGTCCGCTACGGCGCCCTGCTGCTGCCGACCGCCCTCCTGCTCGGCATGCTCGGCATCCTGCTGGCCCGCGGCGGGGCGGCCCTCAACCCGGCCTTCTGGTTCACCCCGTCCGCCGGCGCGTCCGACGGAGGCATCCGCGACCAGATCGTCGGCACGCTCCTGCTCCTCGCGACCACCGCGCTGATCGCCCTGCCGCTCGGCTACGGGGCCGGCATCGTCATCGGCACCCACGCCTCGGCGAAGACCTCACGGATCCTGGAGACGCTGACCGTGGCGGTCGGCGGGACGCCCACCATCCTCCTCGGCCTCGCGGGTTACGTGCTGTTCTGCACCACCCTGGGCTGGGGCCGGTCCTGGCTGGCCGGCGCGGTGGTCCTGGTGCCCGTCGTGGTCCCGGTCGTCGCCCTCACCACCGCCGGCCGCGTCCGCGGCATGCCGGGCGAACTCACCGAGAGCGCCCTCGCACTGGGTCTGACCCGGGCCCAGTACATCCGCTCCGTGGTCATCCCCTACACCTGGCCGGCCACCCTCACGGGCCTCCTCCTCGGCCTGGCCCGCGCGGCGGGCGAGACGGCCCCCCTGATCTTCACCGCCACGGTGTTCTTCGGGGCCCCCGCCCTCCCGACCGGCATCGTCAACGCCCCGGTCCAGGCCCTGCCCACGCACATCTTCACCCTGTCGCAGGACTCCGGCGCCCCCGAGGCGATCGCCCAGGCGTGGGGCAGCGCCCTCGTCCTGGTCCTGATCACCGCCGGCCTGCTCACCCTGGCCGTCTTCCTGCGCAACCGATTCGAAGGAGCACGACGTTGGACAACGTGAAGGCGGGGAACGCCGACCCGCGCAACGTGATCGCCGTCCGCGACCTGCGGGTCCTGGACGGGAAGAAGACCCTGGTCGGCCCGGTCGACTTCGAGCTGCCCGCCGGCTCCACGACCGGCCTGTGCGGCCCGTCCGGCGCCGGCAAGTCGACGGTGCTGCGCGCCCTGGTCGATCTGCTGCCGCACGGCCTGCGGCGGGAGGGCGAGGTGCGGGTGCTGGGCGAGCCGGTCCGGTACGGCAAGGGCGACGCGGACCTGCGGAGCACCGTCGTCCTGGTGCCGCAGACGCCGGTGGTCTTCGGCGGAAGCATCATGGACAACGCCCTGTTCGGCCTGCGTCACCTGGTCCGGGCCTCCCGTACGGAGATGCGGGACCGGATGGAGAAGGCGCTGCGGGAGTCGGGCCTGTGGAACGAGGTCCAGAACCGGCTGGACACCCCGGCGCAGTCGCTCTCCAACGGTCAGCGCCAGCGCCTGTGCCTGGCCCGGGCCCTCGCCCTGGAGCCGGCGGCGCTCCTGCTCGACGAGCCGACCAGCGCCCTGGACGAGCGCAGCCGCGACACCGTCGAGGAGTCGGTGGCGGCGCTGCGCGGGAACCGTACGGTCCTTCTCGTGTCGCACGACCCGGGTCAGGTGGAACGGCTCTGCGACCGCACGGTCCGGCTGGAGCTCCCGGAGACGGCCGCTCTCGTCTCCTGACCCTCCGCCAGAGTGAACCGGGCCCGTTCCGTCGTGAGGCAAGCACGACGGAACGGGCCCGGCGCCTTTTCAGACCACGTCGACGAGCGCGGTCCCGGCGGCCGGCTCGGCGTCCCGGAGGGCCGCGAGGTACCGCTCGGCGTCGAGGGCGGCGGCGCAGCCGGAGCCCGCGGCCGTAATGGCCTGGCGGTAGGTGTGGTCGACGACGTCACCGGCGCCGAAGACGCCCGGCAGGCTCGTACGGGTCGAGGGGGCTTCGGTCTTCAGGTAGCCCTCGTCGTCGAGTGCGAGCTGGTCGGCGAAGAGCTCGGTGCGGGGGTCGTGACCGATGGCGATGAACAGGCCGGTCGCGTCCAGCTCCCGGGTCTGTCCCGAGATGGCGTCGCGCAGGACGACTCCGGACAGCATGCCGTTCGTCTCCTTGATCTCGGCGACCTCGCTGTCGAAGGCGAAGGAGATCTTGTCGTCGGCGAAGGCCCGGTTCTGCATGGTCTTGGACGCGCGCAGGGTGGAGCGGCGGTGGACGACGGTGACCGAGCGGGCGAAGCGGGTGAGGAAGGTGGCCTCCTCCATGGCGGTGTCTCCGCCGCCGACCACGACGATGTCGCGGTCGCGGAAGAAGAAGCCGTCGCAGGTGGCGCACCAGGAGACGCCCCGCCCGGACAGCTCGTCCTCCTTGGGCAGGCCGAGCTTGCGGTAGCCGGAGCCGGTGGCGATGATCACGGCCTTGGCGCGGTGGACGGTGCCGGCGGAGTCGGTGAGGAGCTTGATGTCACCGGTGAGGTCCACGGAGACGATGTCGTCGTCGATCATCTCGGCGCCGAACCGCTCGGCCTGGGCCCGCATGTCGTCCATGAGGTCGGGGCCGTTGATGCCGGTGGGGAAGCCGGGGAAGTTCTCGACCTCGGTGGTCGTGGTGAGCGAGCCGCCGACGAATATGGAGCTGCCGAACAGCAGCGGCTTCAGCTGGGCACGGGCGGTGTAGAGCGCGGCGGTGTACCCGGCGGGGCCGGAGCCGATGATGATGACCTCGCGGACGTCGTTCTCGGCGCCGGTCGTGGTGGTCGTCATGGTGAGGTCAGCTCTCCTGCTTCTCGGCGTTCGTGGAGTCGATCTCTGCGATGAGGCCCTCGATGAGCCCCTTGATCTCGTCCCGGATGGGACGGACGGCCTCGACCCCCTGGCCGGCCGGGTCCTCCAGGACCCAGTCGAGGTAGGTCTTGCCGGGGAAGTAGGGGCAGGCGTCGCCGCAGCCCATGGTGATGATGTAGTCCGACGCCTGGGCGGCCTCGACGGTGAGGACCTTCGGCTGCTGGTCGGAGATGTCGATGCCGAGTTCGGCCATGGCGGCCACCGCGGCCGGATTGACCTGGTCACCCGGGAGGGAGCCGGCGGACCGGACCTCCACACGGTCGCCCGCCAGGTGCCGGAGGAACCCGGCGGCCATCTGGGACCGCCCCGCGTTGTGGACGCAGACGAACAGCACGGACGCGAGCGGGGACTCGGACATCGGTTCTTCCTTCGTGACAGACGGGCATCAGCCCGGACTGGCATCACCCTTCACTGATGTGACAGTATCAGTCCATGCTGACGTCAGTCGACACTGAGCTGTTGAAGGTCCTCGCCGACCCGCTGCGGCTCCAGATCGTGACCCTGCTCGCCCGCGAGACCCTGTGCACCACGCACCTGGTCGAGGAGACCGGAGCCAGACAGACCAACCTCTCCAACCACCTCAAGGTCCTGCGCGAGGCGGGCGTGGTGGAGACGGAGCCGTGCGGCCGGTTCACGTACTACCGACTGCGGCCCGACGTCCTCGAAGCGCTCGCCGGCCAGTTCGCCGGTCTCGCCGCCACCGCCCGCGCCCACGCCGACTCCAAGAGGTCCTGCCCGTGACCCCCGCCGCCCCCGCGACCGCCGCCGAGGAGACCTCGGTCGTCGCGAAGCTGTCGACGCTCGACCGCTTCCTCGCCGTCTGGATCCTCCTGGCCATGGGCCTGGGCCTCGGTCTGGGGCGGCTCGTCCCCGGCATGGACGACGCGCTCGCGAAGGTCGAGATCGGCGGGATCTCCCTGCCGATCGCCGTCGGCCTGCTGATCATGATGTACCCGGTCCTCGCCAAGGTCCGCTACGACAAGCTCGACGCCGTCACCGGCGACAAGAAGCTCATGGTCTCGTCGCTGGTGATCAACTGGGTCCTCGGCCCGGCGGTGATGTTCGCGCTCGCCTGGATCTTCCTGCCGGACCTGCCCGAGTACCGCACCGGCCTGATCATCGTCGGCCTCGCCCGCTGCATCGCCATGGTGATCATCTGGAACGACCTCGCCTGCGGCGACCGCGAGGCGGCAGCCGTCCTGGTCGCCCTGAACTCGGTCTTCCAGGTCCTCGCGTTCGGCCTGCTCGGCTGGTTCTACCTCGACATCCTGCCGGGCTGGCTCGGTCTCGGAGAGGGCGAGACCCTCGACATCTCGATGGGGAAGATCGCGCTCAATGTGGTCATCTTCCTCGGAGTCCCGCTGCTGGCCGGCTTCCTGACCCGCCGCATCGGGGAGAAGAAGCTGGGCCGGGAGTCGTACGAGCGGAACTTCCTCCCGAAGATCGGCCCCTGGGCCCTCTACGGCCTGCTCTTCACGATCGTCATCCTCTTCGCCCTCCAGGGAAAGACGATCACCTCGCAGCCCCTCGACGTCGCCCGCATCGCGCTTCCCCTCCTCGTCTACTTCGCGATCATGTGGTTCGGCACCTTCGCGCTGGGCAAGGCGATCGGCCTGAACTACGACCGCACCGCCACCCTCGCCTTCACCGCCGCCGGCAACAACTTCGAGCTCGCCATCGCCGTCGCCATCGCCACCTTCGGCGTCACCAGCGGCCAGGCGCTCTCCGGAGTCGTCGGCCCGCTGATCGAGGTCCCGGTCCTCGTCGCCCTGGTCTACGTGTCGCTGGCCTGGCGCAGGAAGTTCGCCCCCGCCCAGCAGTAGGCACAGTCCCGCGTCACCACCGAGGTGCCCCGCCCCGCCACCGCGCGGGCCGGGGCACCGCCGCCGAGAAGGGAAACCCGGGCATGACCCAGCACCAGGCCGCCGACGTGGTCGTCATCGGCGGAGGACAGGCGGGCCTCGCCGCCGGCTACCACCTGCGCCGGGCCGGCCTGGACTTCGTCGTCCTGGACGCCGGAACCGCTCCGGGCGGCGCCTGGCAGCACACCTGGGACTCCCTGCACCTCTTCTCCCCCGCCGCGTACTCCTCCCTCCCAGGCCGGCTCATGCCCCCGCAACCGAGCGAGACGTACCCGGAGGCCGCCCACGTCGTCGCGTACCTCACCGACTACGAGCAGCGGTACGGCCTCCCCGTCCACCGGCCCGTCCGCGTGGCCGGCGTCCACCGGGACGGCGCCCGCCTGCGGGTCGAGACCGACTCCGGTACGTGGCGGGCCCGCGCGGTCGTCAGCGCCACCGGCACCTGGTCCCGCCCCTTCATCCCGGCCGTTCCCGGCCGGACGGAGTTCCAGGGCGTCCAGCTCCACACGGTCGAGTACCGGCGCCCGTCAGACTTCGCCGGCCGGAAGGTGATCGTGGTCGGGGGCGGCAACTCCGGCGCCCAGATCGCCGCCGACCTCGCGTACGGCTCCGACCTGACCTGGGTCACCCTCCGCGAGCCCCGCTACCTCCCCGACGACATCGACGGCCGCGCCCTCTTCGACCACGCCACCGCCCGCCGCCGCGCCCTCGACGAAGGCCGCACCGACACCGGCGGCGTCGCCTCCCTCGGCGACATCGTCGCCGTTCCCCCGGTCCGCGCCGCCCGCGACGCCGGACTCCTCAAGCCCCAGCCGATGTTCACCCGCCTCACCGACACCGGCGTGGAATGGCCCGACGGCACGAGGACGGAAGCCGACGCGGTCATCTGGTGCACGGGCTTCCGCCCCGCCCTCGCGCACCTCGCGCCGCTCGGCCTGCGCGGCCCCCGGGGCCACATCCCCACGGCCGGCACCCAGGCCCTCGCCGACCCCCGCCTCCACCTCCTCGGCTACGGCGACTGGACCGGCCCCGCCTCCGCCACCCTCATCGGCGTCGGCCGCCCGGCCCGCGACGCGGCCCGCGCGATCGCCGACCTCCTGCGCTAGCCGACGACCTGGCTGCGGCGCTCCAGCAGCACAGTGTCCCGCCACCGGCCGTGATGGCGTCCGACGCGCTCGCGCCTGCCGATCACGCGGAAGCCCACGCGCTTGTGCAAAGCGAGGCTCGCCGTGTTCTCCGGGAAGACCCCGGACTGGATCGTCCAGATCCCGGCCTGCTCGGTGGAGTCGACCAGGGCCCTCAGGAGCGCGCCGGCGACCCCGCGCCCACGGGCGTCGGGGTGGACGTACACCGAGTGCTCGACCACCCCCGCGTACACGCACCGGTCCGAGACGGCGGAGGCGGCGATCCAGCCGAGCACGCGGCCGGCTTCGCCGAGGGCGACGAAGCGGTGCTCGGGCAGCCTGGACGCGTCGAACACCTCCCACGTGGGGGCCGTGGTCTCGAAGGTGGCGTCGCCCTCCTCGATTCCGGCCTGGTAGATGGCCAGGACCTGCTCTGCGTGGTCGGCGGTCATCGGGGTGACGACGAACTCAGCAGCCATCGGGCGTCTCTTCTCCCATGATCGACCGGACCGCGCGCGGGAACACCGACAGGCAGGTGCGGTTCACGGCGTACAGGGTCGAGGTGCCCTGCTTCTCGGGCAGGACGAAGCGGACCTCGGCCAGGATCTTCAGATGGTGGGAGACGGTCGACTGGCCGACCTCCACCCGGTCCACCAGTTCGCCCACGGTCATCGGCCGGCCCGCGCCGGCAAGCAAGTGCAGGAGCCGTACGCGGGTGGGGTCCGCGAGCGCGCGGAACCATGTGGCGTACGTGTGGGCCTGCTCGTCGGTGATCGATCCGGTGCTCTTCATCGATCATCGACGATATTCGATGATCGAGAGCTTGGCCAGAGCTGCGTCGCCTGCGAGGATCGCCCGCCATGGACTACACCCTGCACCGCGTACGAGCGGAGGACTGGCCCGCGTACCGGGCGATACGCCTGGCGATGATCCGGGACACCCCGCTCGCCTACCTGGAGACGATCGACGACGCGCTCGGCCACCCGGACTCCGAGTGGCAGTTCCGGACGAAGCGCGCGGAAGGCCCCGGCAACATCGGCGTCGCGGCCGTCGGCCCCGAGGGCTCGTGGGTCGGGGTGATGAACGGCTTCCTGCCCGCGCCGGACACGGCCAAGCTCGTCGGCGTCTGGCTGCACCCGGACCACCGGGGCCCGGCCGGGGGCGTGGCGGCGCTCATGCTGGAGGAGATCGTGCGCTGGGCGCGCGAGGAGACCGCGGCCGAGCGCCTCGTCCTCCTCGTCCACGAGGAGAACCACCGGGCCATCGGCTTCTACCGGCGCAGCGGCTTCGTCGCGACGGGCCACGAGGAGCCGTACCCGCTGGACGAGAGCCGGCGGGAGCTGGAGATGGCGCTGCCCTTGCGTGGCTGATCCGGTCGGCGGTCGGTGAGCGGCGGCGCGATGCGAGGAAGCCGGGCGCGGGCGGGGTCTCCCCCGTCCGCGCCCGGCTTCCGTTCGTCCTGCGTGCGGCAGCTCTAGGCCACGCCGCTCAGGGCCTCCTCGCGCGCGCCCGTACCGCACGAGCCACAGGCGTCGTTCCTGGCGTACTCCTCCGTCTGGACGCCGTACTCGATGGAGTCGAGGAGCAGTTTGGAGCCGAGGGACCTGACCGGCAGGCCGAGGAGGAAGCGCAGCGTGTCGTTGACCGCGGCGGCGGAGACCATGGCGTTGAGGGGGCCGTAACTGGGGGCCTGATAGGACCGGTTGTACTCGGTGAAGTCGGTGGTCTCCAGGTCGCCGCCGTTGTACGAGGCCAGGCCGGTGTCGGCGAAGTGGCACTCCAGGCAGGCCGTGCGGCCGGGCACGACCAGGGGGCCGACGATGCCCATCGTGTCGAGGTAGCCGGCGCAGGTGTACGGGACGCCGGTCCGCACCGACGCCTCGTTCAGCCAGCGGTGGACGTCCTGCGGGGTGTCGGCGGAGAGGATGACGAGGTCGCAGTCGGCGAAGTGCCGGACGGCGAAGTCGGGGCCGTCGAAGACGTCGTTGACCACGTCGACGCGGACCTCGGCGTTGCGCTCGGCGACGCGGCGGGCCAGGGCCTCGACCTTGGGAGTGCCGACGTCGCCCTCGGTGTACAGGAACTGGCGGGTGAGGTTCGTGGTCTCCACGACGTCCGCGTCGGCGACGACCAGCCGGCCGACGCCCGCCGCGGCCAGCATCATCGCCACGTTGCTGCCGATGCCGCCCGTGCCGATGAGTCCGACGGTGCTGTTCCGGATGACCGCCATCGGATCGCCCTCGAAGCCCGCGACGCCGAAGTAGAGGCGGTGGCGGCTGTAGCGCTCCTCGCGGTCGACCCAGTGCGAGGTGAGGACGCCGGCGCAGCGGAGCTCGGAGAGGAGTTGCCCGGCCTCTTCGTCGTTCAGGTCGGAGTGGGCGGTGACGGTGGCGAGCGCCTGCTCCTCGGGGACGGGCCGGGAGAAGGCGGACAGGACGTGCCGCAGGTAGTCGGGGGCGTCCTCGATGGCCAGGGCCGCAGGCGGCATGAGGCCGATCATGAGGTCCTTGCCCGGCTGCAGGACGGACAGCCCCTGTCGCAGGTTGATCGATGTCATCGGGTGCCTCCGTGGGCCGCCACGGCGGCGGTCGTGTTCAGGGGATGCGAGGGGGACGGAGCAGTGGTTTCGGTCCGGGGGGCCAGCAGTCGGCCACCGCCGAGGACGAGGAGGGCCGCGGCGACCGAGAAGACGGTCAGGAAGACGGCCGCTCCGGGCGGTCCGGCGAGGGCGAGCACGGCGCTCACCACGGCGACGGACACCGGCTGGACGGCGGACTCCAGGGACTGCACGGCGGTCATCGTCTGCCCGAGGTGTTCCGTCGGGACGCGTTCCTGGATGAGGTTGGAGCGGGAGACCGCGTAGACCATGCCGCACAGGTTCACGACGAGCATCGCCGCCGCGGCGCCGAGCCACGAGGGGATGGCGAAGAGCGCGGAGCCGAGGGCCATCCAGAGGGCGGCCCGGCGCATCACGGGCTCCTTGGGCCGGTCGGCGAGGCGCTGGCAGATCAGGGTGCCGAGGAAGAGGCCGGCGCCTGCGGCGCTCGTCACGATGCCCGCTTCGGTGGGCCCGTCGCCGTACACGTCCCGTACGGCGAAGACGGCCAGGGTGCCGAGGGGCGCGTACACGACCGCCACGGCGGCGATCGAGCTCATGAACCGTCCGGCGCCCTCGGCCCTGCGGAACCAGGTGAGGCCGTCGAGGAGGCTCTTGCGCAGGGGCGCGGTGGAGGTGTTCCCCGGTGTGGTCGGGGCGCCGATGGTGAGGACGACGCCGGCGATGGCCAGGAAGGTGAGGCTGTCGAGCAGCATCAGCACGTCGGCGGAGGTGACCTGCAGCAGGAAGCCGCCGGCCGCGGGGCCGAGGACCGAGGCGGAGGTCCAGGCACTGGCGAAGGCCGCGTTCACCTTGCTGCGGCGGTCTCCGTACACGCGGGGGACGGTGACGAAGGTGGCCGTGCGGGCGAACAGGTCGATGGTGTTCATCGCGTACGCGATGAGGCCGATCAGCCAGACGGAGGCGACGGACGCGCCGGCGGCGAGCGGGATCGTCAGGACGAGGCCGGCCTGGAGGAGGTAGGCCCACAGCATCATCGCGCGGGGAGACCGGCGGTCGGCGAGCACGCCGACCAGGGGCCCGGGGAACGCCTTGGGCAATTGGGTGGCGAGGGCCACGCCGCCCATGGCGGCGAAGGAATGCGTCCGGTCGAAGACGAGAAGGGGAAGGACGATGTTGAAGACGCCGTTACCGAAGGCGTTGACCCACATTCCGGCGAAATGGCGGCGGAATCTTGAGTCACGCCAGATGGACTTCGCATCGGACGGTTCCGCGCTCTTCTTTTCCGTGTGCACCATGGGCCGTTCCGCCTCCGGACGAACTCTGGATCTGGGATGGAAGCTGGGGGGAGCTGGGGGAGCCGCTGCCGCGGGCCGGGAACCGGGGTCGTTCCCGGCCCGCGAGGCGACGACTGCTAGTTGAAGGCGCGACCGGAGACGGCCTTGGCGGTGACGACCTTGATGATCTTCAGCATGATTACTCCTGAGTGTTTTCGAGATTTCCCGGGATTCCCTCCCGGAGCCGCCTCCGTTTGTTGGCGACGAGTTAATGATGTCCTGTCCCCAGGACCCCCGGAAGCCCTTACGAGTGGCATCAATTGCACCCGGCAGGAAGCTGCCGGGAGGTGAAATGGAAAGTCACCGGAAAAGAAGTCCGGGAACGCGAAAGCCCCCCGGGCGAGGGGCTCGGGGGGCCGGCGGAGGACGCGTGCGGCGCTCTGTTCAGCGCTTCCGGAAGGCACGGAGCAAACGTGCTGTGTGCCTCTCGGCGCCGGGGTCGAGGACGAACAGCGGCAGGGCGTGGACGGAGTGGTGCCAGAAGGAGATGCCCATCGTCGCCTTGATGGACGCGTGGAAGGCCAGGGAGGACAGACCCACCGCGCGGGGATGCTTCCGCAGGGCGATCTGCGCGGCCGGGAAGAGGAGTTCGAAGGCGAGGGTGGCGGCGCTGGCGGCCGCTGCCACCGTCACGGGCCGCCGGCTGAGCCACTTGCCGGCCCGGTTGCCCAGCTCGGCCCAGCTCCCGCGCAGAGTTCGGCCGTCGGCCCAGGCCGGCCCGCTCAACAACACCTTGGAGAGGCCGGACTGGAAGTAGAGGCAGCCGTAGTACAGCCGCATGGCGAGGAGCACGGCGGTGGCCACCTCGGACGACGGTCCGTCGCCCTCCGCCCCCTCCCCGGCGGCTTCGGCGAGGCTGCCGCGCGAGTCGGTCAGGGAGAGCAGGAGCAGGTAGACGTTGAGGTTGGAGTTGTAGTTCCACGCCCTCTCGTCGAACTGCGCCACGTGCCGCTGTACGGCGGCGAAGGCGGCGTTGGCCGCGAACTTGAGGGCCTTGCTCTCGGCACCCAGCGTCCAGGCGGCCGTCGACACGAACGCGAGCCGCCGCAGGGCCTCGTACTGCTCGGCGCTCAGTCGCCCGGGGCGCGGGTCCTCCCCGTCCTCCTTCCGGCTCCACTCGTCGACGAGGGCGTCCCCGGGCGGCAGGTGCCAGAGCGTGTTCAGGATCGCCAGGCCGGTGGTGAGCCGGGCCAGTGCGAGGCGCTGACGCGCCCCGGTGGTCTCAAGCGGCATGTCCCGCCTCCTCCTTCTCCTCGGTCTCCTCGGTCTCCTCGGCCTCCTCGGCGAAGGGCACGGCGAACCGCCACAGCTCCGCCTCCGGCTGCTCGGCGACGACCCCCTCGGGGTCGTACCGGTGGACCAGCTCGGCCGAGGTGACCGAGGTCCGGTCGAAGGGCGAGCAGGTCCGGAAGTCGACCTCGACGAAGTACAGCTCCATCGCGACGAACCGCCGTCCGGGTCCGGCCGAGAACGACGCCTTCACCTCGTCCCAGGCCCGCCATCCGCGCCGGTTCAGCCGCTCCAGCGCCTGCCGGCAGAACCGGTCCCGGACCTCGACGTCGTCCTGCGCGTGGAAGACCCGCTCCAGGACGGACACCACCCGGAAGAACTCCAGCGGCAGCAGCGACCAGGGATCGGTGGGCCCGACGGTCCCTCCGTCGTCGGTGACGAGCCGGACGCGCATCTGCAGCGCCTGGTCCCGCTTGTGGTACGCGAACATGTTGAAGGTGCAGAACGGCCACCGGTTGGTGTTGAGGACCGTGTGCACCACCTGGCCGGCGAGATAGACGGACGTCCCCGCGAGGATCGCCCGGCTGAGCAGCTTGGCCCGGGGTGTTGGGGACACGTGCGCTCTCTTTCGATGGGACGCGTACGCCGCCCATGCCGGCGCACACTGCGGTCACCGTCGAGTCTCGGCACCCCTGCGCGCGGGCGGAACCCGCAACCCCTGGCATCAACCGCTCCTGGCACCGTCCTGCCGACCGTTCGGGCCCCGGCCCGGCTCACACCGAACTCCTCGCGGCAGGTGGTGGCCGAGCCTCCCAGGTCGCGGGCGACACCGGGCCGTGCCTCCGGCGGCGGTGCGCAGGACGGCCGCCTCGGCGTCAGCCCGCCAGGAAGGGGGCGAGGACCGGGACCGCCACGGCGGTCACGTCCCGGAACGGCATGCGCATCGTCGGCCTCCTCGAAGGCCTCCCCATGTCGGGGACGCCTCAGGGCTGCGCCCGGTGTGAGGAAGCCGACGCCCGACCCGCGGATCTTGACGCTTCCCTGACGCGCTCGACGGACGGACCGTCTCACCCGCTGCTTACGCTGGCTCGGCCGCGCGACCAGCGGCCGGAATCCCTTCGCCGAGCAGACCCCAGGAGCACCCCCATGCCCACCACGGACGAGACGCGCGGCAGCAGGCTGCGCGCGTGGATGCTGGAGGGCCTGTCCGACATGGGCAAGGGGAAACCCTCGCGCCCGAAGGAGACGGCCCCGGACGCCGGGCACCAGGGGCAGCCCTGGTGGCGGGTGATGTGCCTGACCGGCGTCGACTACTTCTCGACCCTCGGCTACCAGCCCGGCATCGCCGCGCTCGCCGCGGGCCTGCTCTCCCCCGTCGCCACCGTCGTGCTGGTGCTCGTCACCCTGGCGGGCGCGCTGCCGGTCTACCGGCGGGTGGCCGAGGAGTCCCCGCACGGCGAGGGCTCGATCGCGATGCTGTCGCGGCTGCTGTCCTTCTGGAAGGGCAAGCTCTTCGTCCTCACCCTGCTCGGCTTCGCCGCCACCGACTTCCTCATCACCATCACCCTGTCCGCCGCCGACGCCTCCACCCACCTGGTGGAGAACCCGCACCTGGAATCGGCGCTCCACGACAAGCAGGTGATCATCACCCTGGTCCTGATCGCGCTGCTCGGCGCGGTCTTCCTCAAGGGCTTCCTGGAGGCCATCGGCGTCGCCGTCGCCCTCGTCGGGATCTATCTCGCGCTCAACGCCGTCGTCGTCGTGACCGGCCTGTGGCAGGTGATCACCGAGGGGCACGTCGTCACCGACTGGACGGCGGCCCTGACGCAGGAGCACGGCAACGTCTTCGTCATGATCGGCGTCGCGCTGATCGTCTTCCCCAAGCTCGCCCTCGGCCTGTCCGGCTTCGAGACCGGCGTCGCGGTCATGCCCCACGTCAAGGGCGCCCCCGACGACACCGAGGCGCGGCCCGCCGGCCGGATCAGCGACACCAAGAAGCTCCTGACCACCGCCGCGCTCATCATGAGCGTCTTCCTCATCTGCACCAGCTTCATCACCACCGTCCTCATCCCGCACGAGGAGTTCGAGTCCGGCGGCAAGGCCAACGGACGCGCGCTCGCCTACCTCGCCCACGAGTACCTGGGCAACGCCTTCGGCACCGTCTACGACGTGTCCACGATCGCGATCCTGTGGTTCGCGGGCGCCTCCGCGATGGCCGGACTGCTCAACCTCATGCCCCGCTACCTCCCCCGGTACGGCATGGCCCCGCACTGGGCGCGGGCCGTGCGCCCCATGGTCATCGTCTTCACCCTGATCGCCTTCCTGGTGACCTGGATCTTCGACGCCGACGTCGACGCCCAGGGCGGCGCCTACGCCACCGGCGTCCTCGTCCTGATCTGCTCGGCCGCCATCGCCGTCACCATCGCCGCCCGCAAGGCCGGCCAGCGCGGCTGGACGATCGGCTTCGGGATCATCGCCGCGGTCTTCCTGTACACCACCGTCCTCAACGTCATCGAGCGCCCGGACGGCGTGAAGATCGGCGCCTGCTTCATCGCCGGCATCATCCTCGTCTCCCTCCTCTCCCGTCTCGGCCGCGCCTTCGAGCTGCGCGTCACCCACGTCGAACTCGACGACCTGGCGGAACGCTTCATCAGGGACATCTCCCACCGCACCCCCCGCTTCATCGCCAACGAACCCGGTGCGCGGGACGTCGACGAGTACCGCGACAAGACCGAGCAGATCCGCGCCGACAACGAGCTGCCCGCCACCGACGACTTCGTCTTCGTGGAGGTGACCGTCACCGACCCGTCCGAGTTCGAGGCCGGGCTGACGGTCAGGGGCGAGGTCCTGCACGGCCGCTACCGGGTCCTCACCGTCGAGTCCTCCTCCGTCCCCAACGCGCTCGCCGCCCTCCTCCTGCACTCCCGCGACCTCACCGGCACCCGCCCGCACATCTACTTCGAGTGGACCGAGGGCAACCCCTTCGCCAACTTCTTCCGCTTCTTCCTCCTCGGGCGGGGCGAGGTCGCCCCCACCACCCGCGAGGTGCTGCGCGAGGCGGAACCCGACCGGGACCGCCGCCCCCGCGTGCACGTCGGCTGACCGGGCGGCCGTCAGCAGCGCCGCCACGCCCGCCGTCACGGCCACGGTCACGTTCGGCACGTGGCCGAGGACCAGCGAAGCCCGCAGCAACCAGGCTCGTCCGCCGGCCCGGGTACGCCTTCGCCACGGCACAGGAACCGCCGCCCTCCGGGAACGCCGCGATGACCTGCCGGTACGAGGAGGCCACCGGCACCGCCAGCAGACCCGCGACGGCCAGCGGCACCGGCACGGTGAACCCGAGCCCGTGCCCGCCGGGCGCCGCCGGCACCAGCACGATCGCCTCGGGGCCGTACGCCACCGACGCCATCGCGTCCAGCGACAGGGCCGCCGGCCCGGTGACGACCGTCAGCTTGTGCCGCGCCCCGGTATCGGGAGGCTCCTGGGCAGCGGGTACGGCGTGCTTCTCGGCGGTCGCGGCGGTCATGCGGGGGGGCTCCTTCGGATCTGACTCCGCCCAGCGTCCGCTCCCGCCCCGGACACGTCTCCCTTTCCTGGCGCGTTCCTGACACCACGTGGGCCGCCCCTGACACCTCCTTGACAGACCCGACCGGGTCGGACGTCAGAGACACGTGAAGACTTCCCGGGCCGGCGGCCGATCGACAGGGGCACGCCCTACAGTCGGCCCATGAGCCGTCCCGAGGGCCGCCTGGCCTCCGACCGCCGCGTGCGGCGCCGCTCGGTCACGCTCGTCGGCGGCGCCTTCCTCGCGAGTTCCTCCGGGCTGGCCCTCGACAGCATGTGGCTGCTCGGCGCCGGGGCGTGGCTCCTCATCGCGGCCGTCCTCCTGGAACTGGTCTACCGCCCCTGACCGGCCCCGGCGCCCCCGAGCGCGGACCGGTTGCCCGCGGCCGGTCCGCCGTGCCGGAACAACTGTGGTTCGGCAGGGTGGAGCGGTGACGGGAGGAGGGGGTGCGGAAGGTGGCGCCGGGCCGGCCGCTCGCCGCGACACCGGTCCCGACGGGGCCGGTAACGCGCTCTCGCGGTCGCCGTGGCCCGGCTCCTCCGTGGACGGTGGGGAACGGGAGGCGGTCAGTACGATGAACCGCGCTCGCGGAGGCAGGCGGCGCCTGGACGTGGGAGGCCGAGGGGATGACGGACCGCAGGGGCGCCGGCGGGGCGGCTCCGCGCAGGCGGGGGCAGGGGGAGCTGGAGACGCAGGTGCTGGCCGCGTTGCGCGCGGCGCCGGGGGCGGTGGCCGCGGGGTGGGTGCGGGAGCGGCTCGGCGGCGATCTCGCCTATACGACGGTGGTGACCATCCTGACCCGGCTTCACGTCAAGGGGGCGGTGACGCGGGAGCGGTCGGGGCGTTCGTTCCGGTGGACGGCCGTCGCGGACGAGGCGGGTCTGGCCGCGCTGCGGATGCGCCGGGTGCTCGACTCCGAGTCCGATCGCGAGGCCGTGCTCACGAGTTTCGTGAGCACGCTGTCCCCGGGCGACGAGCGGTTGTTGCGTGCGCTGCTGGACGCCGCGGAGGAATCGGAGGAGGAGGAGGAAGGCTAGGGCCATGGGGCGGTCTTCGTCTTCCTGCCGCCGGTACCGCCGTCGACGGCCCGGCCCGCTTCGCCGACGCCGCCGGGCCGGTGCCGCGCCGGGTGACGGCCCTGCTCCGGCCCGCTCCTTCTCCCCGGATCCGGCCACCCGCTTTCACCGCCGTCGGACCGGCCGCCCGGGGCGCGACCGCGGGACGACCGTCTCGGCGCCGTCCTCGGCGAACTTGGCGGTGACGCTCTCTTCTTCGTCCTGCACGCCGCCGCAGCCATGGGAGAGGAGGGGTACCGCCCCGTCAGGGCGGCGCCCCTTCCCGCCTCATGCGCGTGCCCTGAACCTCTCCAGGGCGGCGACGCCCGCCGCCGCCAGGCCGATCTGGATGATCCATTCGATCCAGTCGACGCCCTTGGTGTCCGCGACGCCCAGGCCGGCCGCGAGGGCGGTGCCGACGAGGGCGGCGGCGATGCCGACGGCGATGGTCCACAGCACCCCGATCCGCTGACGGCCGGGCAGGACGAGCCGCCCGAGGGTTCCGACGACGACGCCGACGACGATCGCGCTGATGATGCCCGAGATCTCCATGCCTGCTCTTTCCGGTGGGGCGTACGGCGGCGGTTCCGGCGCCGGTTACAGGTCGAACTCGTGCGGCGGCAGGTCGAGCGTGAAGCACGCCTCCCGCACGACGGCCTGCTCGGTCTTGTCGAAGTCGCCGTCGGCGCCGCCGATGACGATGCCGATCTGGATCACGGCGCGGGCCTCGGCCGGCTTCTTCTTCGCCTTGGCGATCTCCTGGAGCACGCTGACCTTGCCGAAGTCGAAGTCGGCGGTCAGCTTGTCCAGGTTGCCGTCGAACCGGCGCTGGAGATCCGCCGCGTCGAAGTTCTGCAGCACCTCGTTGGTCGCGATGAGCTGGGCGACCCGCCGGCGCTCCGACGGGTCGATGCTGCCGTCGGCGGCGGCCACCAGGGCGCACATCGCCATGGACGCGTCGCGGAAGGCTCCGGACTTGAGGTCGTTCTTCTTCGCCGTCAGCTGCGTCTGCATCGTCGACGCGGACTCCTTGATGCGGTCCCACAGGGCCACCGGGAACTCCCTCACGCTTGGAGGGCCGCCCGGGCCGGGTGGGGGGTGTGGCCCGGGCGAACCCAACTTCTACATTACTGTAGAAGTTATCAGGTGTGGGTGGAGACGAGTCGGCGGACCGGCGGGGCGGCCTCCTTCGCGAGCCGCTCCTCCGGCCCGGCGCCCCCGCGGCGAAGCGCGTCCCCACCGGAGCGCCGGACCGGGGGCAATTCAGCCCTCGTCGCCCTCGCCCTCCCCCTCGTCGTCGCCCTCGAAGAAGTCGCCCACCTCGTCGACGACTTCGGCGGCCACCATGCCGCCGACCACGCCGACGGCCAGGCCCGCGGCGCCGGCGGCGACCGCCGTCCCCACGCCCGGGCCGGAGTGGCGACCGTCACCGTGGTGGCCGCCGTGACCGTACGCGTCCTTGTGACCGTGGCCGCCGTGACCGCCCTGGGCGAAGAGCGCGCCGCCCGCCTGGCCGTGCGCACCGTGCGGGGCGCGGTGCTCGACGAGCCGGCGGATCCAGCCGTCGACCTCCGCGTTCCAGTCCGTGCGGTCGACGTCGTGGTGGCCGACGGCGTGGCGGTTCAGGGCGTCGTGGCCCTCGGAGAGGAAGCCGCCGCGCTTGTCGGCCTCCAGGACCACCTCCAGGACGGCGGGGCCCGCGAGGAAGGTCACCTCGATCTCGTCGACCTGGTGGGCGTACCGCGGCGCCGGGGTCAGTTCGATCTCCTGGTAGAAGGGGAGCTGCTGGCCCGTCCCGCCGATGCGGCCGAGTTCCAGGTCGGCGGACTTGAAGCCGAAGCCGAGCTGCCCGAGCGCCTCCAGGACCGCCTCCTGGGCGGGCAGGGGGCGGACGGCGAGCGGGTCGAGGTCGCCCTTGTCCTTGGCGCCGGCGACGCCGAGTTCGGTACGGACGCCGAGCACGATGCCCAGGTCCTGCCCGTACAGCTCGGTGATCGGCGTCTCCCACGGCAGCGCGAAGGAGAACGGCACGCTGCGGCGCTCACCCTCGGCCAGACGGAAGCCGCCCGCGACGACGTGCTGGTGGAAGGCGACCACGCCCTCCGCCTCGCCTTCGTCGTACTCGGCCTCCACGCGGGCGACGAGCTCCAGGGTGATGTGCTCGATCGCGAAGTCGGCGTTGCCGCCCTGGAGGTGGACCTGTCCGGCGACGGTGCCGCCGGGTGCAACCGCGCCCGGGTCGAGCACGGTGTCCACCGAGGGGCCCCCTACGCCGAGCGAGCCGAGCAGACGCTTGAACACCATCGGGCGTTCACTCCTTCATGTCGCTTGTGTGGTCGAGCAGTTCGGCCGATGCACCCACCCACCGACCGTCTACATTCGTGTAGAAGCATAGGGGTGCGGCGGCCGGCCCGGCGCCGCTCGACGCACGCCGGCCCCGTACCGCCCCACGCCGGACCGTGGCACCGGGCGAAGGGGATACGAGCAGGTGAACGCGACGGGAACCGACGGCCCCGCAGGCGGCCCCGGGGACACGTCCGCCGAGGGGACGGACGCCGTCGCCGGCATCCGGCGGGCGGCGGAGCGGCTCTCCGCGCGGCGGGGGCCGTCGGTCAGGGAGCGGCCGGGTCGTAGCCGTACCGGAGTTCCCCGGACGAGCGGCCGTCGCGGCGGTAGACGTGGACGGCCGCCACCCGCATGCCGTCCCCGGCCCCCTCCACCTCGCAGGGGTACGTCACCTGGAGGAGACCGGGCCGGCCCCGGAGCCGTACGCGCACCCCGTCGGCCGGGCCTCCGGAGAGCAGGGCCGATTCCCGGTCCGGCGTGTCGTACGCCATGTGCGGTCACCTCGGATGTGTGAGTGGGTCGAGCGGGGACGAGGGGAACGACGACGGCGTCCGGCGCCCTTGCGAGCCGAGGGCGCCGGACGCGAGGAGAGCGGCTACCCGGCGGCGTTCAGGGCGGCGAGCGCCTGGGCCCAGCGCGCGTACTTCAGCTCCGCCAGGTCGGCGACGGTCTTGACGCCGAACGCCTCCTCCAGGAGCTCGCCGTCCCGGTCGGAGACGCCCTTCAGGGCGGCCACCGGCGCGGCCAGGATCTCCGCCAGCCCCTTGTCCACCCACGCCGAGTCCAGCACCTTGTCGAGATCGATCGAAGCCATGTCCAACCCTCCGGGACGAGAAGGCGCGACCACCGCACCTTCTACAAGGATGTAGAAAATACGAGCTCCGCCTTCCCTCTCAAGGGCCTGATCGAGTCTTCGCCAAGAACGGCTGAAAGTGCCGCCTCGCGCGGCCCGCTCCGCTCCCGGCGGCGCGGACACGCCCTGGTGTGTCCGCGCCGCCCGCGGGTGGGTACGGGGCCGCCCGGGCCGTCAGGCCGTCTGCGGCCCCATGATCCGGACCAGGAGGTCGTCCAGGCTGACCAGGCCGGTGAGCCGGCCCTCGGCGTCGCGGACGAGGGCGAGGAAGGCACGGCGCCGGCGGAGGTGCTCGATGGCCTCGGAGACCGTGTCGGTGCCGGCCAGCTCCGGTACGGGGCGGGCGAGGGCCCCGGCGGTCAGCTCCCGGCCCCGGGTGCGGGCGACGAGGACGTCGCGCGCGTGCACCGAGCCGAGGACGCGGTCGCCGTCCCGGACGAGGAGGCGGGAGCGGTCGGCCTCGGACGCCCGGGCGAGGACCGCGTCGAGTCCGGCACCCGCGTCGACGGCGACGATGTCGGCGGCCGGGGTCTGGAGTGCGGCGACGGGGGTCTGCGGCTCGGTGAGGGAGCGGGTGATGAGCTGCGAGTCGGTCCTGTTGATCAGGCCGAGGCGCTCGGACTCCTCCACCAGGTGGGCGAGCTGCTCGCGGTTGTGGACGGCGGCCAGCTCGTCCCGGGGCTGGACGCGGCACATCCGTACCAGCGCGTTGCTGACCTTGTTGAGCAGCCAGATCAGCGGGCGCACAACCCTGACCACGGCCCGGAACGGCGGGGCGAGCAGCATGGCGGAGCGCTCGGGGCGGGCGATGGCCCAGGACTTGGGGGCCATCTCGCCGAGGACCATGTGGAGGAAGACCACGACGACCATGGCGACGGCGAACGCGATGCCGTAGCTGAGCGCTTCCGGCAGCCCCAGCTCGACGAGCAGCGGGTCGAGTTCGTGGGAGATGGCGGGTTTGGAGATGGCGCCGAGGCCCAGCGTGCAGAGGGTGATGCCGAGCTGGGCGCCGGCGAGCATCAGGGACAGCTCCCGCATGCCGGCGAGGGCGGCCCTGGCACCGCGCCGGCCGTCGGCGACGGCCTTCTCGATGCGGTGGCGCTTGGCGGCGACGAGCGCGAACTCGGCGGCGACGAAGAAACCGCTGCCGACGAGGAGCAGGACGGTGATGAACAGGGCCATGGGGAAGCTCATGCCTGGGTCTCCTCAGTGGGCCGGGAGTCGGTCTTCTCGATGCGCACGCGTCCGGGGACGTGACGGTCGAGACTGAGGACCTCGATGCGGACGCCGTCGACGGTGAGTCCGTCGCCGATGGTCGGGAAGCGGCCGAGGCGGTCGATGACCAGGCCGGCGACGGTGTCGTAGTCGTCGTCCTCGGGCAGGGCGATGCCGGTCGCGTCCTCGACCTCGTCGAGACGGCGGCCCGCGTCGACGCGCCAGCCGTCGCCGTCCGGGACGGCGAGCGCGACGACCGTGTCGCTCTCGTCGGCGATGTCGCCGACCAGTTCCTCGGCGATGTCCTCGTAGGTGACGACGCCGGCGACGCCGCCGTGTTCGTCCAGGACGACGGCGAACTCGTCGTCCGCCTCCCGCATCCGCGCCACCGCCTGCGGCAGCGGCAGCGTGTCGGGCAGCAGCAGCGGCGACCTGTCGGCCTCGCCCGCCGTGAGGCCGTCGAACCGGGCGACGGGCAGCCGGGCGAGGTCGCGCACGCCGAGGACGCCGGCGACGTCGTCCGGGTGGTCGCCGAGGACGGGGTAGTTGGAGTGGCCGTGCCGCGCGATGAGCTCGACCGCCTCGGTGAGCGTGGCGTCCTTGCGGACGAAGACGGCGTCGGCGCGCGGCACCATCACCTCGTCCAGGGTCCGCTCGGAGAACTCCAGGGCGTGGTCGAGCAGCTCGGCGGTGTCGGCCGGGAGCTGCCCCTG
Organism: Streptomyces sp. NPDC058758; assembly: GCF_042746075.1. NCBI lineage: Bacteria > Bacillati > Actinomycetota > Actinomycetes > Kitasatosporales > Streptomycetaceae > Streptomyces > Streptomyces sp. NPDC058758. Next base: position 39,291 of record NZ_JBHYPS010000024.1, read on the forward strand.
TTCGTGGGACTCGCCGATGAGGTGGCTGAGCTCCTCCAGGGTGGCGCCGTGGTGCAGCTCCTCGACCGGCTCGATGCCGACCTTGCGCAGCAGCTTGTTCGCGGCGCCGTCGAAGACGCGGACGACCGGCCCGACGACCTTGAGGTAGAGGAGGGTGGAGGAGGCCAGGGACTTGGCGAGCCGTTCGGGAACGGCGAGCGCCAGGTTCTTCGGCGCGAGCTCGCCCAGGACCATCTGGAGGACGGTGGCGATGACGAAGGCGAGGACGACGGAGATCGCCGACACCGCCCCGGCCGACAGGCCCGTCCCGTCCAGCGCGGGCTCGAGCAGGGCGGAGACGGACGGCTCGGCGAGGAAACCGACGACCAGGCCGGTGACGGTGATGCCGAGCTGGGCGCCGGACAGCATGAAGGAGAGGCGTTCGAGGACCTTCAGGGCGCGGGCCGCGCGCCTGTCGCCGGCCTCGGCCTCACGGGCGAGGGCGATCCGGTCGGCGGCGACGTACGAGAACTCCTGGGCCACGAAGTAGCCGGTGCCGGCGGTCAGGACGAGGACGGCCAGCAGGCCGAGAGCGGCGTTCATCGGCGGCCGCGTCCCTTCGCACAGGCGGAATGCGTCGTTCTGGCGTACAAGCGGGGTCTCCTCGGTGGTGCGGGGGTGGGTGGGCGGGTGGAGAGGGGTGTGCGGCGGACGGCGTGGGCTCGCCCACTCGGGCCGGGGGCGGCGGGGGTCACACGGTGGCAGCGGCCCGGTGGCTGCCGGCGGCGCGCAGGGCGGTGCGGGCGTCGTCGAGCGGGGTGCCGGTCCGGACCCGGGTGACGGAGTGGAGGGCGGTGCGGGGGAAGGGCCGGTCGCGGTCGGCGACGCCGAGAGGGTCCTTGACGCGTATGGAGCCGAGGACGGCCCCGGCGGGGCCGGTGACCGGGAAGCGGGAGCAGCCGGCGCGGGCCGCCGTCCGTTCCGGCCCGGCCGGGGCGATCCGGTGGCCCACGGCGACCATCCGCGCGGCGGGGACGCCCCTCTCGCCGATCAGCATGTGCGCGTACGTCGCCGGGGTCGGGGCGAGCGCGAGAAGGAGCACCTCGGTCACCGTGCCACCCCCGCCCCCGGCTCGACGCGTCAGGACAGGCGGTGGCACGGCTCGTACTGGGAGGCTCACCCATTGCGGGTCGCTCGCTCCTTCTCGTCCTGGGTGGGGATCCGGGCGGGATCGGGCCGGCGGAGACACGGCCTTCTACAACACTGTAAAGGAAAGGCAATCCCCGGATCGAGAGCGAACAGGCCGCCGCCGCGGAAAGCGACGCGGGACACCTGCCCCGGGCCGTGGAGTGCCGCCGGCCGCCGGCCCGGGGCAGGCCCCCGGGCCCCCTCCGCCGCCACCCGGCGGGTTCACCCCTTGCCGGACGCCGGCATTTCCCCGTGCCGCACCCCCGCAAAGCCCACCTGCCCGGCATCGGACTGATCTATCGTCAGGAAGGTCGGCGCCGACTCGGCGGCAGTACCGCGCGGCACCACCCCTCCACACCGGCGACCGTAAAGATCCACAATCCGCCTTACCCATCCTGACCTGCGAAGACCCTGCCCAGCAGCTTGGCTGCCAGTCCCACCAGGAGGTACCCGTGAGGATGCTGATCAACGTGCCCGAGACCGTCGTCGCCGACGGGTTGCGGGGGCTCGCCGCCGCTCATCCCGAGTTGGTCGTGGACGTGGAGCGGCGGGTGGTGGTGCGGCGGGACGCGCCGGTGGCGGGGAAGGTGGCGCTGGTCTCGGGGGGCGGGTCCGGGCACGAGCCGCTGCACGCCGGGTTCGTGGGGCCGGGGATGCTCGACGGGGCGTGCCCCGGGGAGGTCTTCACGTCGCCCGTGCCCGATCAGGTGGTGCGGGCCGCTGCCGCCGTGGACAGCGGGGCGGGGGTGCTGTTCGTGGTGAAGAACTACACGGGGGACGTGCTGAACTTCGAGATGGCGGCCGAGCTCGCCGAGGACGAGGGCATCCAGGTCGCCAAGGTGCTCGTCGACGACGACGTGGCCGTGACGGACAGCCTGTACACGGCGGGGCGGCGCGGGACCGGGGCCACGCTCTTCGTGGAGAAGCTGGCCGGGGCGGCGGCGGACGAGGGCGCGCCGCTGGAGCGGGTGGAGGCGCTGGCGCGGCGGGTGGTCGCGCGGTCGCGGTCGTTCGGCGTGGCGCTGAGCGCCTGCTCCACGCCGGCGAAGGGCGGTCCGACCTTCGACCTGCCGCCGGGCCAGCTGGAGCTGGGCATCGGGATCCACGGCGAGCCGGGGCGGGAGCGGCGCGGGATGATGACCGCCGGGGAGATCGCCGAGGTCGCCGTCGACGCCGTCCTGGACGACCTGCGGCCGTCGGACCCGGTGCTGCTGCTGGTGAACGGGATGGGCGGGACGCCGCTCCTGGAGCTGTACGGCTTCAACGCGGAGGTGCGGCGCGTGCTGGACGCCCGGCGGGTGCCGGTGGCGCGCACGCTGGTCGGGAACTACGTGACCTCGCTCGACATGGCGGGCTGCTCGGTGACCGTGTGCGCGGCCGACGAGGAACTGCTGCGGCTGTGGGACGCGCCGGTGGCGACCCCCGCCCTGCGCTGGGGCCGGTGAGCGGGCGATGACGGGGACGGCGTACGGGGCCGCCTTCGCGGTCCGGTGGATGGAGACGGTGGCGGCGGCGGTCGCGCGGGAGGCCGACCGGCTCACCGAGCTGGACTCCGCGATCGGCGACGCGGACCACGGGGCCAATCTCAAGCGCGGGTTCGCCGCCGTGGCCGAGGCCCTGGCGAAGGAGCCGCCCGCGACGCCGGGCGCGGTCCTCGTGACCGCCGGACGGCTGCTGATCTCGACCGTGGGCGGTGCCTCCGGGCCGCTGTACGGGACGCTGCTGCGGCGGGCCGGGAAGGCGCTCGGGGAGGCCGGGGAGGTCTCGCGGGCGGAGCTGGCGGACGCGCTGGCCGCCGGGGTCGCGGCGGTCGGGCAGCTCGGCGGGGCGGTGCCGGGCGACAAGACGATGCTGGACGCGCTGACGCCGGCGGTGGAGGCGCTGCGCGAGTCCTTCGCCGCCGCGCGGTCCGCGGCGGAGGCCGGCGCGCTCGCGACCGTGCCGCTGCGGGCCCGCAAGGGCCGGGCCAGCTACCTCGGCGAGCGGTCGGTGGGGCACCAGGACCCGGGGGCGACGTCCTCGGCACTGCTGTTCGCCGCCCTGGAGGAGGTGGCGGCCGGATGAGCGGCGGCAGGGTCGGGATCGTCCTGGTCTCGCACAGCGCGGCCGTCGCCGGCGCCGTCGCGGAGCTGGCCCGCGGGCTCGCGGGCGGCGGGGACCTCGCGCCGGTCGCGGCGGCCGGCGGCGCCCCCGACGGCGGTCTCGGTACGAGCTCCGAGCTGATCGCCGCGGCGGCGGAGGCCGTCGACGCGGGCGCCGGGGTGGCCCTCCTGGTGGACCTGGGCAGCGCGGTCCTCACCGTGAAGGCGCTCCTCGCCGAGGGCGACGAACTCCCGGAGGGGGCGCGGCTCGTGGACGCCCCCTTCGTGGAGGGCGCGGTGGCCGCCCTGGTGACGGCGAGCGCCGGCGGCGACCTCGACGCGGTCGCCGCCGCGGCCTCGGAGGCGTACGACTACCGCAAGGTCTGAGCCTCCCGGTCCCGGGGCGTACGACTGCCGCACGGCCTCAGCCTCCTCCACCTGGAGGCATGCGGTCACCGCACGATCCGACCTTCCCGGCTCCGGAGACGTGCGGCCACCGCACGGCCTGGCCCTCCCGGCCCCGGGGGCGTACGACCGCCGGGAGATCCGGTCTCCGTCCCGTCCCGTCCCGTCCGTCCCGTCACGTGCCCACCGGAGCGGGGGCGTGGCGGCGGTGGCGGCCCGCCGGGGCCGGCGGCGCTCCGGAGCGCGAGTGACCGACCCCGCATTGTGATGAAGCAGGTCAACCCACTAATGTCACAGGGCCTTGGTGTTCGGGAAACCGGTGCAGTACCGGTGCGGCCCTCGCCACTGTGATCGGGAGGTCAGGCTCCGTCCCTCCGGGGAAGCCACTGCTCCGCCGCGGGAGACCGTCGTGGGGTGGGAAGGCGGAGTCGGACGTCACTACCGTCAGCCAGGAGACCGGCCAGGGCGCGTTGTCCATCCACGAGGTGCTGGAGAGGGTCTCCCGATCATGCATATAGCCGAGGGGTATCTGCCCCCCGTCCATGCGGCCGCCTGGGGCGTCGCATCGGCTCCGTTCGTCGTCCACGGCGTCCGCGCGCTCACCCGCGAGGTGCGCGCCAACCCCGAGTCCACCCTGCTGCTCGGCGCCTCCGGCGCCTTCACGTTCGTCCTCTCCGCGCTCAAACTGCCGTCGGTGACCGGGAGTTGCTCCCACCCGACGGGCACGGGGCTGGGTGCCATCCTGTTCCGGCCGCCGGTCATGGCGGTGCTCGGCACGATCACCCTGCTGTTCCAGGCGCTGCTCCTCGCCCACGGCGGGCTGACCACACTGGGCGCGAACGCCTTCTCGATGGCGATCGTCGGCCCCTGGGCGGGGTACGGGACGTACCTGCTGTTCCGGCGGTCCGGGGCGCCGCTCATGGTCGGCGTCTTCTTCGGCGCGTTCGTCGCCGACCTCTCCACCTACTGCGTGACCAGCGTCCAGCTGGCCCTCGCGTTCCCCGACCCGGGCAGCGGGGTGGCGGGCTCGCTCGCGAAGTTCGGCGGGATCTTCGCGGTGACGCAGATCCCGCTCGCGGTCAGCGAGGGCCTGCTGACGGTCCTGGTGATGCGGCTGCTCACGCAGTCCAGCAAGGGGGAGCTGCTGCGGCTGGGCGTGCTCGCCCGGCCGAAGGCGGCCGAGCGGCGCGAGGAGGCGGCGGCGTGACCAGCCGGAACGCGAAGATCAACGGCCTGCTGCTCCTGCTGGTGGCCGCGCTGGCCGTGCTGCCGCTGGCGCTCGGTCTCGGCGACCACAAGGAGGAGCCGTTCACCGGTGCCGACGGGGAGGCCGAGACCGCGATCACCGAGATCGAGCCGGACTACGAGCCCTGGTTCTCGCCCCTGTACGAGCCGCCGTCCGGCGAGATCGAGTCGGCGCTGTTCTCGCTCCAGGCGGCGCTCGGGGCCGGCTTCCTCGCCTACTACTTCGGGCTGCGGCGCGGCCGGCGGCAGGGCGAGGAGCGGGCCGCGGCCCGTGTGGAGGGCGGCGCGGCCGCCCCGGACGCGGACAAGGACGCGTAGCCGCCGATGCTGCCGATCGACGCGGCGGCGCACAGCAGTCGCTGGCGCCGCCGCCATCCGGCGGAGAAGGCCGTGCTCGGTTTCGGCCTGACGCTGTGCGCGGTGTGCCTGCCGCCGTGGCCGGGGGCGCTCCTGGTCGCCGCGGCGACCCTCGCCGTGCTGCTCGGTCCGGCCGGCGTGCCCGGCCGGCAGCTGTGGCGGGCCTTCCGGATCCCGCTGGGCTTCTGCGTCACGGGGGCCGTTCCGCTGCTCTTCGCGGTGGGCGGGTCCGGCGGTGCCGTGGCCTGGGCGCCGGACGGTCCGGTCCACGCCGGGGAGCTGCTGCTGCGGACGGCGTCGGCCTCGCTGGGCGTGCTGCTGTTCGCCTTCACCACGCCGGTGTCGGACGTGCTGCCGCGGCTGGTGCGGGCCGGGGTGCCGGCGCCGGTGGTGGACGTGGCCCTGGTGATGTACCGGATCGTGTTCCTGCTGCTCGACGCGCAGGGCAAGGTGCGGCAGGCGCAGGCGGCGCGGCTCGGGGCGACGACCCGGGCCGCGGTGTGGCGCTCGATGGCCGGCCTCGGCGCGACCTCGTTCGTGCGGGCCTTCGACCGGGCGCAGCGGCTCCAGACCGGACTCGCCGGGCGCGGTTACGACGGCACCCTGCGGGTCCTGCTGCCCGAGGCGCCCGTCTCCCGCCCCTTCCTCGCGGCGACGGGCGGCCTCCTCGCGGGGCTCGTCGCCCTCACCCTCGTACTGGAAAGGCTTCTGCCATGACGACCCCCCACCCGGTCGTGGAGCTGGTCGGCGCGGGTTTCGCGTACGAGGACGGGCCCGCCGTCCTCACGGACGTCTCCTTCGCCGTGCGCGAAGGGCGGGCGGTCGCGCTGCTCGGGCGCAACGGCGGCGGGAAGACGACCCTGCTGCGGCTGCTGAGCGGCGGGCTGCGGTGCGCCGGCGGGGCGCTGCTCCTGGACGGGACGGAGGTGGCGTACGACCGGAAGGGGCTGACCCGGCTGCGGACCTCGGTGCAGCTGGTGGTGCAGGACCCGGACGACCAGCTGTTCGCCGCCTCGGTGGCGCAGGACGTGTCCTTCGGGCCGATGAACCTGGGGCTGCCGGAGGACGAGGTGCGGCTCCGGGTGGCGGAGGCGCTGGCGGCGCTGGACATCACGGCGCTGGCGGACCGGCCGACGCACCTGCTGTCCTACGGGCAGCGCAAGCGGGCGGCGATCGCGGGGGCGGTGGCGATGCGCCCCCGGGTCCTGATCATGGACGAGCCGACGGCGGGCCTCGACCCGCACGGGCAGGAGCGGCTCCTGGAGACCCTGGACGGGCTGCGGGCCGCGGGGACGACGGTGGTCATGGCCACGCACGACGTGGACCTGGCGCTGCGCTGGGCCGACGAGGCCGCCGTCCTCTCCCCCGACGGGCTGCGCACCGGCCCTGCGGCCGAGCTGCTGGCGGACGACGCCCTGCTCGACGCGGCGCGGCTGCGCAGGCCGTGGGCGGTGTCGGTCGGGCGGCTGCTGCACGCGCGGGGGCTGCTGCCGGAGGGCGTGCCGGGGCCGCGGACGGCGGAGGACCTGGACGCGCTGCTGGACCGGGTGGGCTGAGCGGGCGGGCCGCCGACGGCGGCGGCGTTCAGTCGGCGGCGGCGGCGTTCAGTCGGCGGCGGCGGCGTTCAGTCGGCGGCGGCGGCGGCGTTCAGTCGTCGTCGGCGGCGGCGGCGTTCAGTCGGCGGCGGCGGACGGCGGCGTTCAGTCGGCGGCGGCGGACGGGGCGGGGAGGCGGAAGCGTTCGACGTCGGGCCGGCGGAAGGCGTGCGCGTACGGCTCGGCGAAGGCGACGTGCCGGAAGTCCACGAAGGCGCCGGACCCGTGCGTGAGCGTCTCTTTCACGCCTCTCGGCGCGGGCACGCCGCACCCCCGCTTCTACCGAGTAGTAACCATCACACCCCGATCCTTCTGCAACTAGTTGCATAAGGGTGCTCGGGTCGCCTACAACAGGATCCGACGATCCCTGCGCGAGGAGGCGCCCCGTGACCGCCACGACCCCGTACCCGCACCTGCTCAGCCCGCTCGACCTGGGCTTCACCACCCTGCCCAACCGGGTGGTCATGGGCTCGATGCACGTCGGCCTGGAGGAGACCGAGCACGGCTTCGAGCGGATGGCCGCCTTCTACGCCGAGCGGGCGCGCGGCGGCGCGGGCCTCATCGTCACCGGCGGCATCGCGCCCAACGAGGCCGGCCGGCCGTGGGACGGCGGCGCCAAGCTGACCACCGCCGAGGAGGCCGCCGAGCACCGGCTGATCACCGACGCCGTGCACGCCGAGGGCGGCCGGATCGCGATGCAGATCCTGCACTTCGGGCGGTACGCCTACCACCCCGCGCTGGTGGCGCCGAGCGCGATCCAGGCGCCCATCAGCCCCTTCGTGCCCAACGAGCTGACCGACGCCGAGGTCGAGCAGACCGTCGAGGACTACGCCCGCTGCGCCGAACTCGCCCGCGAGGCCGGCTACGACGGCGTCGAGGTGATGGGCTCCGAGGGCTACCTCATCAACGAGTTCATCGCCGCCGCCACCAACCACCGCACCGACCGCTGGGGCGGCTCCTACGAGAACCGGGTCCGCTTCCCGCTGGAGATCGTCCGCCGGATCCGCGAGCGGGTCGGCACCGACTTCATCATCGTCTACCGGCTCTCCATGCTGGACCTCGTCCCCGGCGGCTCCACCCTGGAGGAGGTCGTCGCGCTCGCCAAGGAGATCGAGGCGGCCGGCGCCACGATCATCAACACCGGCATCGGCTGGCACGAGGCCCGCATCCCCACCATCGCCACCTCCGTGCCGCGCGGCGCCTACACCTGGGTGACGAAGAAGCTGATGGGCGCGGTGTCCGTGCCGCTCGTCACCAGCAACCGCATCAACACCCCCGAGGTCGCCGAGGAGATCCTGGCCGACGGCCGCGCCGACCTCGTCTCGCTCGCCCGGCCCTTCCTCGCCGACCCCGCCTTCGTGAACAAGGCCGCAGCCGGCCGCTCCGAGACCATCAACACCTGCATCGGCTGCAACCAGGCCTGCCTGGACCACACCTTCAACCTCAAGATCACCTCCTGCCTGGTCAACCCCCGGGCCTGCCACGAGACCGAGCTGGTCCTCTCCCCCACCCGGCTCGCCAAGCGGATCGCCGTCGTCGGCGCCGGACCCGCCGGCCTCTCCTGCGCCGTCTCCGCGGCCGAACGCGGCCACACCGTCACCCTCTTCGACGCCGCCTCCGAGATCGGCGGCCAGCTGAACGTCGCCAAGCGGGTGCCGGGCAAGGAGGAGTTCGACGAGACGCTGCGCTACTTCCGCGTCCAGCTCGCCGAGCACGGCATCGACGTCCGCCTCGACACGCACGTCTCCGCCGCCGACCTGGACGGCTACGACGAGGTCGTCGTCGCCACCGGCGTCACCCCCCGCGACCCCGGCATCGAGGGCCAGGACCACCCGAGCGTGCTCAGCTACCTCGACGTGCTCCGCGACGGCGCCCCCGTCGGCGAGCGGGTCGCGATCATCGGCGCCGGCGGCATCGGCTTCGACGTCGCCGAGTTCCTCACCGACGGCGGCGAGGGCGCGAGCCGGGACCCGGAGACGTACTTCCGCCAGTGGGGCGTCGACACCTCCTACGAGAACCGGGGCGGACTGCGCACGCCCGAGCGGAACGCGCCCCCGCGCCAGGTCCACCTGCTCCAGCGCAAGGCCGCCAAGGTCGGCGCCGGACTCGGCAAGACCACCGGCTGGATCCACCGCACCGAACTCAAGCACCGCGGCGTCGCCATGGTCGCGGGCGTCACCTACGACCGGATCGACGACGAGGGCCTGCACCTCACCGTCGCCGGCGAGCCGCGGGTGCTGCCGGTCGACACCGTCGTCCTCTGCTCCGGCCAGGAACCCCGCCGGGACCTGTACGAGGAGCTGGTCGCCGCCGGCCGCACGGCCCACCTCATCGGCGGGGCCGACGTCGCCGCCGAACTGGACGCCAAGCGGGCGATCGACCAGGGCACCCGGCTCGCCGCCACCCTGTGAGCACGGCGGACCCGGCCTAGGATGCGCGCATGTCCCTCCCGCACGCGATCCTGACCGCGCTGCTCGAGAAGCCGTCCTCCGGCCTCGAACTGACGCGCCGCTTCGACAAGTCGATCGGGTACTTCTGGTCGGCCACGCACCAGCAGATCTACCGCGAGCTGGGACGGCTCGAAGAGGCGGGGCAGATCCGCGCCCTGCCCTCCCCCGGGCCGGTCCGCGGGCAGCGCAAGGAGTACGAAGTGCTGCCCGCGGGGCGGGAGTTCCTGCGGGAGTGGGTCGGCGCGGCCGAGGACCCGAAACCGCTGCGGTCCGCGCTGCTGCTGCGGATGCGGGCCGCGGCGGTCGTCGGCCCGGCCGGGCTCCGGGCCGAGCTGGCACGGCACCTCGCCCTCCACCGGGCCCAGCTCGACGAGTACCTCGCCATCGAGGAGCGCGACTTCCCCGCCGAGCGGCGCGGCGCCGAGCCCGACCGGCTGCGCCACCTCGTGCTGCGCGGCGGCATCGACCTGGAGCGCTTCTGGGTGGAGTGGCTGACCGCCGCCCTGGAGGAACTGGGGCCCGGGGACTAGCCCTCCGCCGTGCCGCGCGCCCGTTCCGCGCCCCTCCGCCCCCGGCGCGCGCGGGGCCGCCGCACCCGCTCCGTGGATACTGGTCGGCATCGGGTCATGGTCCACGACAGACAGGAAAGGGCGGGTATGGCCGACGACTTGGGGCGCCGCGGGACACGTCACGCGGTGGTCATCGGGGGAAGTCTCGCCGGACTGCTGGCGGCGCGGGTGCTCGCGGAACACGCGGAGCGGGTCACGGTCGTCGAGCGCGACCGGCTGCCGGAGGGGCCGGACGCCCGGCCCGGGGTGCCGCAGGGCCGGCACCTGCACGTGCTCATCGAGGGCGGCCAGCAGGCGCTCGACGCGCTGCTGCCCGGCTTCATGGACGAGCTGCGGGAGCTGGGCTCGCCGAAGGTGGCCATGCCGACGGACATGGTGCAGTGGCAGTCCGGCCAGTGGTTCACCCGGCTGCCCGCCTCCGCGCACTTCTACAGCGGCCCCCGGCCCCAGCTGGAGTGGCTGGTGCGGCAGCGGGTGCTCGCCGACCCGCGGATCGAACTCGTCGAGGGCACCGACACGGTGGGGCTGACCGGCACCGCCGCGCGGGTGACGGGCGTGCGGCTGCGGGAGCGCGGCGCGGGCGCCGGGCGGGAGGCCCGTACCCTCGCCGCCGACCTGGTGGTGGACGCCTCCGGGCGGTCGACGAAGGCGGCCGACTGGCTGGCCGCGATCGGCGCCGAGGCGCCGCACGAGGAGACCCTCGACACGGGCCTCGCCTACGCCTCGCGGGTGTACAAGGCGACGGACGCGGTGCCCGACACCGACGCGCAGGGCTACTACATCGTGCCCGGCCCCCGGCAGACCTACGGCGGCGTGATCGTGCCGCTCGGCGACGGCCACCACATCGTCACCCTCTCGGGCCTGCGCGGCGACGAACCGCCCACGGAGGACGGGGCGTTCGAGGAGTACGCGAAGCGGCTGCCGCATCCGGTGGTGAGCGAGTGGGTGGCCGCGGCCGAGCCGGTCACGCCGGTGCACGGCTTCCGGCGGACCGCCAACATCCGCCGCCGGTACGACCGTCCGGGACGCCGCCCGGCCGGCTTCCTCGCCACCGGCGACGCGCTGTGCGCCTTCAACCCGATCTACGGCCAGGGCATGGCGACGGCGGCGCTCGCCGCGGTGGCCCTGCGCCGGGCGCTCGCGGACACCCGGCGGGTGCCGACGACCCGGCGGGTGCAGCGGGCACTGCTCGACGCGACCCGGCAGGCCTGGGACATCTCGGCGGGCGCGGACAAGAAGATGCCGGGCGCCACGGGCGACGCGGCCCGGCCCCAGCCGCTCGACAAGGTGACCGGCTGGTACCTGGCCCGCGTCCAGGAACGCGCGGCGGGCGACCCGGCGGTCGGGGTGCCCTTCCGTGCCGTCCTCACCCTCAAGGCCCCGCTCACCAGCCTCTTCGCCCCCTCGATGGTCCGGGCCGCGCTCTTCTCCCCGGTCCCCGAGACCCCGGCGGCGCCCCCGCTCCGCAGGGACGCCTGACGCTCCGAAATTCCCTTGCCCTCCCGGGCGGAAAAACGATCATCGAGAGGGAGCACGGACGCGCGACCACCCGGGAGGGACCCATGAACGACCACGCCCTGCACCTCGTCGAGGACAGCTTCGCATCGGCTTCGGCCGGTCGCGACGTCGACTACCGGGTCCTGCTGCCGGCCGACCGGGCGCGGGGCGAGCGGCTTCCGCTCGTCCTCCACCTCCACGGCGCGATGTCGTCCGCGGAGTCGCTGGACCGCGCGCGCCCGCTGTACGAGGACCTCTACCGGCAGGGGGCGTTCCCCCGCGCGGTGGTCGCGTGCGTGAGCACCCCCACCCTCGACGGGTTCTACCTCGACCGGCCCGGCGGGGCCGCGTGGGAGACGCTGGTCACCGACGAGTTCCCCGCGCACCTGGCGTCGGTTCACGGGCCGCTCGGCGCGACCGCCCTCCTCGGGGCGTCGATGGGCGGCTACGGCGTCCTCAAGGCGGCCTTCCGCGCCCCGGAGCGCTTCGCGGCCGTCGCGGCGCTCTCGCCCGCCGTCTTCCCCGGCGAGACGCCCGGGGAGGTGCCCGCGGCGAACCTCCCCTCCGTCCTGGGCGAGCTCCACCGGGCGATGGGGCACGGCTCGGACGACGCCGCCGCGTACGCCGGGAACTCCGTCCAGGGGCGGGCGCGCCGGCACGCCGCGGCGATCCGCGGGGCCGGCCTGCCGGTGCTGGTGGACTGCGGCGCCGCCGACGAGTTCCTGCTCCACGAGGGCGCGGCCCATCTGCACGGCGTCCTCGCCGAGCTCGGCATCGCCCACACGTTCCGCCTGGTCGACGGCGCGGGGCACCTGGGTCCCGAGGCCGAGGTGCGGACCGGGGAGGCGATCCGGTTCGTCGGCGCCGCGCTCGGGGCCCGCCCGTAGACCGGCCCGTAGACCAGTTCGGGGCCGTCCCGTTTCCCCGGTTCCCGGGGCCGGTCAGACGCCCGGGGCCGCCGTGATCATGCCCGCGGCGATGCCCGCGCCGAGGCTCGCGTAGTCGTCGGCGTTCTGGCCGGCGTAGGTGAGGGAGAAGTCGGCCACGGCGCGGTCGAAGACGTCGGAGGAGCCGAGGTAGGCGGCGATGGCGATGCGGTCGCCGGAGCGGGCGTGGGCGCGGGCCAGGGCGCGGCCGCACAGGCGGGCGTAGTCCCGCAGCAGGGCCGGGGTCATCGTCTCGACCTCGGCCGAGCCCTTCATGTCGCGCAACTGACGCCAGTAGAAGTGGCGTTGCTCCGGGCCCGTCATCCAGCCGAGGAAGATGTCGCTGGCGGCCTGGGTGAGGCGCTGGCCGCAGACGACGCGCCGGCCCTGGTGGGGGTAGGCGGTGGGCGCCAGGTACGCCTCCAGGACCGAGCGGCCGGCCTCCTTGATCTGGAGGATGAGCGGGTCCCCCTCGTCGCGGCCCTCGAGGAGGACGACGAAGCAGCGGGTGCCGACGCTGCCGACGCCGACGACCTTCCGGGCGGCGTCGCGGAAGGTGTAGCGGTCGAGGAGGAGGCGGCGCTCCTCGGAGAGCGAGCTGCGGTAGTCGCTGAAGATCTTGCCGAGGTGGACCCGGTCGGCGTCGGGGACGCGCTCCAGGAGCGGCGGGTCCTCCGCGATGCGGCGGCCGCCGTCGCCGTCCGGGGCGGTGAGCTTGGAGAGGGCCTGGAGGCTGGTGCGGCGGCGGGCCTTGGCGAGGTTGCGGGAGAGCCGTTCGCGTTCGCGGGGGCGGGCGAGGGCGGAGAGCGCGTCGGCGTCGATCCGCTCGTACCAGACGTCCAGCTCCCCGAGGCCGGCGAGGCGGCGCATGGTCGTGCGGTACGCCTCGGTGGCGACGAGCGCGGCGCGGTGGGCCTTGGCGCGCGGGCTGCCGTTCTGCAGGGCGGCGACGGTGACGCTGGCGGCGAGCCGCTTGACGTCCCACTCGAAGGGGCCGGGCAGGGTCTCGTCGAAGTCGTTGACGTCGAAGAGGAGCGTCCGTTCGGGGGACGCGTAGACGCCGAAGTTCAGCAGGTGGGCGTCGCCGCAGAGCTGGACGGTGAGTCCGGTGTTGCGGGTGGCGCCGAGGTCGGCGGCCATGACGGCGGCGGCGCCGCGCAGGAACGCGAAGGGGGAGGCGGCCATCCGCCCGTACCGCACGGGGACGAGGTCGGGCAGCCGGTCGGCGGCCTGCCGCTCCAGGACCGTCAGCGGGTCCGGCCGCTGGGAGCTGGGTATCCACCGTCCGTGCGAGGAACGCGGGACGCGCTTGCGGGCGGCGCGACCCCGCGCGGAGCGCTCCGAGGGCGTCGTCATCCGGCCTCACCCCTCTTCCACCACCGGCCCGGGCCGGTCCTGTCGCCTGGTCCCCATTACAGGGTGCGGCGCGGGTTTCGGCCACTCTGCACGGTCGCCCTAGCGAAATGGTTTAGACCAATGATAGAAATTGATCACCCATACGGCCCATGCGGTGACGCTGAGCGAAGAAGGGGTTGATCATGGCCGTACCCGATTCCGAACCCCCCGGCGACGGACTCCCGAGGCCCGGACGGCCTCCCGGGGAGGAGGTCCCCCGCTACCTGCGGGTCGCCGCCGCGCTGCGGGACGACCTCGTCCGCCACGCCCCCGGCGGCCGGCTCCCCTCGGAGCGCTCCCTGGCGCAGCGGTACCACGTCAACCGGCAGACCGTCCGCAGCGCGCTCCAACTGCTGCGCGAGGAACGGCTGGTGGTGACCGACCGGCGCGGCACCTTCGCCGCGGACGGGCCCGAGGCCCACGGGAGCCCGCCCCCGCCGCCGCGGGCGGCACCGTCCGCCGCGCGGCCGGTCTTCCCGGGCGGGCCGCGCGCGGCGGAGGCCCTGGTGCGGGCCACGCTCGGCTGGGAGCCGCCGCCGACGGCGCTGGCCCCCCGGCTGCACCTGGCGCCGGGCGAGCCGACGCTGGTGCACCGCCACCGGGTGCTGGCCCCGCAGGGACCCGAACTCCAGCGGGCGGTCTCCTGGTTCTCCCGGGCCGCGCTGGACGAGATCCCGCAGCTGGCCCGCTACCGGCGGACCCGCTCCTGCGTGCACCAGCCGGACCTGCGGCTGCTGTACCACTGGATGCGCCAGGCGGGCCTGCGGGCCACCCACCGGGAGTCGGTGCGGGTCCCGCCGGGCGCGCCGGGGACCACGGCCGGCGGCACGGCCCGGCTGAGCGTCCACCGGGTGGTGAGCGACCAGCACGGGCACGTCCTGGAGGTCACGGACATCGACTTCTCGGCCCGGGAGGCGGCCTGGACGTACGAGTACAGCCCCTGACGCCGCGCGTCCGGGGTCAGACGAGGCCCTCCGTGATCTCCGCCTCCTCCCGGGCGCTGCCGCCGTACGCGGTCGGCGTGCCGTACGAGCGGCGCGCGGCGTACCACCAGACGGTCGCCAGGAGCAGGACGACGGCGAGGGCGACCACCGCGTAGTTCATGGTGTCGACGGTCACCGGGCTCTTCTGGGGCAGGCAGAAGAGGACGGTCACCACCGCGACCCAGCCGACGGCGGTCCAGCCGACCGGCCTGCTCCAGCGGCCGAGGCTCCACGGGCCGGGCGTGAAGGCGCGCCCGGCCCGCAGCCGCAGCAGGATCGGGATGGCGTAGGCGGGCGTGATGCCGATGACGTTGATGGCGGTGACCGCGCCGTAGGCCGTCGGCGAGTACAGCGAGGGCAGCGCGAGCACGGCGGCGGCGCCGACGGAGAGCCAGACGGCCGGCACCGGGGTGCGGGTGCGGCGGCTGACCTTCCGCCAGGTCGCCGAGCCGGGCAGGGCGTTGTCGCGGCTGAAGGCGAAGACCATGCGGCTGGCGGCGGCCACCTCGGCGTTGCCGCAGAAGAGCTGGGCGACGATGACGACGAGGAGCAGGGCGGTGGCGCCGCCGGTGCCGAGCGCGTCGAGGAGGATCTGGGCGGGCGGGACGCCGGTCTCGCTGCCCACCGTGCCCGCGTAGTCCTGGATGGCGAAGGTGAGTCCGGCGAGGAGGACGAAGCCGGCGATCCAGGAGACCCAGATGGCGCGGACGATGCCCTTGGCCGCCGTGACGGAGGCGTGGGCGGTCTCCTCGGAGAGGTGGGCGGAGGCGTCGTATCCGGAGAAGGTGTACTGGGCGAGGAGCAGCCCGATCGCGGCGACGTAGAACGGGTTGGCCCAGCCGGTGTCGTTGACGAACTCGGTGAAGACGAAGGAGGCCGGCTGGTGGCGGTCGGGGACGATCGCGAGGGCGCCGACGATCACGGCGACGCCCGCGAGGTGCCACCAGACGCTGATCGAGTTGAGCACGCTGACGAGGCGGACGCCGAAGAGGTTGAGGCAGGCGTGGAGCAGCAGGATCGCCAGGAAGATCAGGAAGGTGGAGCCGGGGGTGGGGACGAAGCCCCACTGGAGGTTGAGGAAGGCGCCGGTGAAGAGGGCCGCGCCGTAGTCGATGCCGGCGATGGCGCCGAGCAGGCCGAGCAGGTTGAGCCAGCCGGTGTACCAGCCCCAGCGGCGGCCGCCGAGCCGGTCGGCCATGTAGTAGAGCGCCCCGGAGGTGGGGTAGGCGCTGGTGACCTCGGCGAGGGCGAGGCCGACGCAGAGGACGAAGAGCCCGACGCCCACCCAGCCCCAGAGCATCACGGCGGGCCCTCCGGTGCCGAGCCCGAAGCCGTACAGGGTCATGCAGCCGGAGAGGACGGAGATGACCGAGAAGCTGATGGCGAAGTTGCCGAAGCCGTCCATCCGCCGGGCGAGGACCGGCTGGTAGCCCAGCTCGCGCAGCCGGGCCTCCTCGTCCGGCAGGGCGACGGGCTCTGCGGGCCGCTCGTGCGACGCGTCCGCGGGGACGGTGCGGGACATGGGGGGAACCTCCGGGCGGGGACGGTGGGGAGCGGGGACTGTGGGGAGCGGAAAGCCGTGGGGGCGGAAAAGCCGTGGGGGGCGACCGTTCAGCCGGTGAGACAGCGGGCGCGGGCGCGCAGGAAGACCTCCTCGGCGAGGGCCCGGTCGGCCGGGCGCGGGGTGCGGTGGGCCCAGGGCACGGCGGTGTAGTACGGGCCGAGGGCCTCGAAGACGCGCACCGCGTCGGTGAAGAGCAGGGCGCCGGAGAGGGCGTGCGCCAGGTGGTTGAGGTCCAGCTGGGAGGCCTCGGGCACCGCACAGAAGAGGAACCAGGCGTCCATCGCCCGCCGGGCCTCGCGCACCGCGTCCCGGGCGACCCAGTGCAGGTCCAGGGCCTGCTCGTGACCCCGGTCGCGCCGGTAGCGCTCGACCCGGACGTAGAGCGGCAGGGCGTGCAGGGCGGAGCCGCGCGGGGCGGTGGAGGACGCCCAGTGGGCGTAGGCGACGGCCTCGGGGAGCGGTCCCTCGCCGCGCGCGTACAGGAACTGGAGCATGCGGTGGTACGCCTCGCGGTTGTACCGGTCGCGCTTGTCGGCCTCGGCGAGCAGCCCCCAGGGGCCCGACGGCAGCCCCGGCGCGGGCGGCGGGGCGTCGTGCTCGTGCCCGGCGGGGTGTCCGGCGAGGTCTCCGGCGGGGCGGGGGCGGGCTTCGAGCGCGGTGAGGGCGAGCAGGCCGACCCAGGGCACCGGGTCGGCGGGGACGCGTGCGGCGGCCTCCCGGCAGGCGGTCCGCGCCTCCCGCAGGAGGGCCGGGGCGTGGGGATGGCCGGCGCGGTGGGCGCGCAGCGCGCGCTCGACGGCGACCCGGCCGTGCATCACGGCGGCGGCGGCGCTTTCGGGCCGTTCGGCGCGCCAGGCGCGGACGACGTCGGTCCCGGCGGCGACGGTGGCGAGGATCTGGGTGCGGCGGGTCCAGCCGTCCCAGCGGCCGGTGTCGGCCGTCTCCTGGAGGAGCCGCGCCATCTCGCCCCAGCGGCCGGTGCGCAGGTCCTGGAGCGCGTGGCGCAGGGCGTGGTCGTGGCCCGCCGGGTGGAAGAGGGGCCGGAAGCCGTGTCCGGACATCAGCGGGCGGGTCGGCACGCGGGCCGGACGGGACGGGCCGTCGGCCCGGGCACGGTGCCGGCGACCGGCGGGGACAGGGTCCCGGCGACCGGCGGCGCCACGACCCCGGCAACCGGCGGGGACAGGGCCCTGTGCGCGGTCCCGGCGGCCGGTGCGGGTACGGCCCGGGGCGCGGGCACGGAAGCCGGCGCGGGTAAGGCCCCGGCGGCCGGGGCGGGCAAGGCCCCGGAGGGGGCCTTGGCGGCCGGTGAGGACAGGGTCCCTGGCGCGGGCACGGCGGCCGGCGGGGATGCGGCCCCGGGTGCGGGCCTGGCGGTGGGCGTGGTCATCGGTCCTCGGTCGGGCGCGGTCGGTCGGCGAGCGGCGCGCCTTCGGTCGGCGAGCGGCGCTCACTATAGGCGCGACCGAAGGTGATCGTCCGGGCCATTCCGGTGACCGCAACTATCAAGCCACTGACAGGATGTGAACTACCGTCAGGTAGCCGAAGGCGACCTGACAGGCTCCGCCGGGCGGGATTGACGGCCCGCCGTCCGCCCGCCAGCCTGACCCCCTTCCACCGGTGCGCACCACGACGGGAGCAGGCACATGACGGGCGGCCCGGTACTCGCCGTCGACCAAGGCACGTCCGGCACCAAGGCGCTCGTCCTGTGCCCGGACCGGGGCGTCCTGGGCACGGGCACGGCGCCGGTCACCCCCCGCCACCTGCCCGGCGGGCGGGTGGAGGCGGACCCCGCCGAGCTGTACGCCTCCGTGGTCGCGGCGGGTCGCGCCGCGCTCGCCGAGGCGGGCGTCCCGGTGGTCGCCGCGGGCCTCGCCAACCAGGGCGAGACGGTCCTCGCCTGGGACCCCGCCACCGGCGACCCGCTCACCGACGCGCTCGTCTGGCAGGACCGCAGGGCGGCCGGGATCTGCGAAGAACTCGGCCCCCACCACGACGTGTTGACGGAGCTGACGGGCCTCCCCGTCGACCCCTACTTCGCCGCGCCCAAGATGGCCTGGATCCGTCGGCACGCCACCGGCGCCGGCGTGGTGACGACGAGCGACGCCTGGCTGGTGCACCGGCTGACCGGCGCGTACGTCACCGACGCGGCGACCGCGGGCCGCACCGGCCTCCTCGACCCGGCCTCGGTCGCCTGGTCCGCGCCCGCCCTCGACCTCTACGGGCTCGGCGGCGAACGGCTGCCCCGGATCGTCGACTGCGACCGGCCGGTCGGCACCACCACCGCGTTCGGGCCGCCGCTCCCGCTCACCGGCCTCCTCGTCGACCAGCAGGCCGCCCTCCTCGCGCAGAGCGCGACCGCGCCGGCCGCCGCCAAGTGCACCTACGGCACCGGGGCGTTCCTCCTCGCCCGCACCGGCCCGCTCCCCCGCCGCTCCGCCACCGGACTGGTCGGCTGCGTGGCCTGGCGGCTGCGGGGGCGCACCGAGCACTGCCTCGACGGGCAGGTGTACACCGTGGCGTCCGCCGTCCGCTGGCTCACCGACCTCGGGGTCGTCTCCGGCGCGCGGGACCTGGACGCCGTCGGCGGCTCGGTGCCCGACAGCGGCGGCGTCGCCTTCGTGCCCGCGCTCGCCGGGCTCGCCGCGCCCTGGTGGCGCGGCGAGGCCCGCGGCACCCTCACCGGTCTCGGCCTCGACACCGGCCGGGGCCACCTGGTGCGGGCCCTCGTCGAGGGCATCGCCGCGCAGGTCGCCGAACTCGCCGGGGCGGCGGCCGCCGACCGGGGCGCGCCCCTGGACGCCCTGCGCGCCGACGGCGGCCTGACCCGCTCGGCGCTGCTTATGCAGACCCAGGCCGACCTGCTCCAGCTGCCGGTGGAGGTGTCCGCGCTGCCCGACGCGACGGCCCTCGGCGTCGGCGCGGCGGCCCTCCTCGGCCACGACCCGGACCTCGCCGTGCCGGAGGCCGTACCGCCGTGGAAGCCCTCCGCCGTCTACGAGCCCGCGATCTCGGCGGACGAGGCGGCCGACCGGCTCGGCCGGTTCCGGGCCGAGGTGGCGGCGCTCCTGGAGCGGGGCCCGGACGGCGGTGCGGGCACCGGGGCGGCGGGGTGAGCGTCAGCAGGCGCGGGCCGCTGCCGGGCGGGCGGGACGCCGCGTACGACGTCGTCGTGGTCGGCGCCGGAGTGGTGGGGTGCGCCATCGCCCGCGCCCTGGCCCGCCACCGGCTGCGGGTCGCGCTCGTCGACGCGGCGGACGACGTCGGCGAGGGCAGCTCCAAGGCCAACACCGCGATCCTCCACACCGGTTTCGACGCCGTGCCCGGCACCCTGGAGGCCGGGCTCGTCCGGGCGGGCCACCGGCTCCTCACCGCCTACGCCGCCGAGACCGGCATCCCCGTCGAGCCGGTCGGCGCGCTCCTCGTCGCCTGGGACGAGGAGCAGCGGGCCGCGCTGCCCGGGCTCGCCGCGAAGGCCGCCCGCAACGGCCACCACACCACCCGGCTCCTCGGCGCGGCCGAACTCCGCCGCCGCGAGCCCCACCTCGGCCCCGGCGCGCTCGGCGCGCTGGCCGTGCCGGGCGAGTCGGTCGTCTGCCCGTGGAGCACCACCCTCGCCTACGCCACCCAGGCGGTGCTCTCCGGCGTGGACCTGCTGCTCGGGTGCCGGGTGACGGGGGTCGTACCGGCGACGGGCGCGGCCACCGGGACGGGCTCCGCGGCGGGGGGCCGCGGCGGCGCGCCGCACCGGCTGGCCACCACGCGCGGCCCGCTGACCGCCCGGTTCCTGGTCAACGCCTGCGGCCTGTACGCCGACCGCTTCGACGCGCTGCTCGGCGTCCGGGACTTCACGGTCACGCCCCGCCGGGGCCAGCTGCTCGTCTACGACGCCTTCGCCCGCCCGCTGGTGCGGCACATCCTGCTGCCCGTGCCCGGCCCGCTCGGCAAGGGCGTCCTCGTCGCGCCCACCGTGTACGGCAACGTGCTGCTCGGCCCCACCGCCGAGGACCTCGGCGACCGGACCGCCACCGGCACCACCGCCGGGGGCCTCGCAGGACTGCGGGCCCAGGGCGCCCGGATCGTGCCCGCGCTCGTGGAGGAGGAGGTGACCGCCGCGTACGCGGGGCTGCGCGCCGCCACCGGCCGGGAGGACTACCGGTGCACGGCCCGCCCGGCGCTGCGGTACGTCACCGTCGGCGGGATCCGCTCCACCGGCCTGTCCGCCTCCCTCGCCCTGGCCGGACACGTCCTCGGCCTGCTCGCCGAGTGCGGCCTGCGGACCGGCCCGGAACGGCCCCTCGCGCCGGTCCGGATGCCGAACCTCGGCGAGGCGTTCCCCCGGCCGTACCGGGACGCGGCGGCCGTCGCCCGGGACCCCGCCCTCGGCACGGTCGTCTGCCACTGCGCGCACGTCACGCTCGGCGAGGTGCGCGCCGCGCTCCGCTCGGCCGTCCCCCCGGCGGCCCTCGACGGCCTGCGCCGCCGCACCCGGGCCGGGTCCGGCCGCTGCCAGGGCAGCCACTGCCGGCCCGCGCTGCGCGCCCTGCTGGAGGAGTACGGGAAGGGGGCCGGGGCCCGGTGAGCCGGCGGCCGGACGGGGAACGGGCGGCCCGCGCCGTCGACGTGCTGGTCGTCGGCGCGGGCCCGGCGGGGCTCGCCGCGGCGACCCTGCTCGCGGCGGCGGGCGCCGGACGCGTCGAGGTCCTGGAGCGGGAGCCCTGGCCCGGCGGCGAGCCCCGGCTCTGCGCCCACCCCGGCTTCGGCGCGGACCCGCGGGGACGCGCCCTGGACGGCCCCGGGTACGCGCGGCGCGCCGTGCGCGCGGCGGTCCGGGCCGGCGCCGTGCTGCGCAGCGGCGTGTCGGCCACCGGCTGGGCGGGCCCGCCGGCGCTGGAGGCGACCGCGCCGACCGGCCTGGAGACCATCGGGGCACGGGCGGTGGTCCTGGCGACCGGGGCGCGCGAACGGGCCCGCCCGGCCCGGCTGCTCCCCGGCTCCCGGCCCGAGGGAATCCTCACGACCGGCGAACTGCACCGGACCGTGGCCCTCTTCGGCCCGCGCGCCGACCGGATCGGCCGGCGCGCCGTGGTCGTCGGCGGCGACCGGACGGCCGCGCTCGCCGTCGGGCTGCTGCGCCGCGCGGGCGTCGCGGTCGCGGCGGTGGTCTGCGAGGGCCCGCGTGCGGCGGCCGGCGCCGCGGGCGTCCCGGTGCTGGCGGAGACCGTGGTCACGGAGCTGACCGGCCGGGGGCGGCTGGCCGGGGTGGCCGTGCGGTCCCGGGACGGGCGGGTGCGGACCCTCGGGTGCGACACGCTCGTCCTCACCGGCGACTGGGTCCCGGAGCACGCGCTGGCCCGCGCGGGCGGCCTGCCCCTCGCGCCCGGCACCCGCGGCCCCCTGGTGGACGCCGCCCTGCGGACCGGCCTCCCCGGGGTCTTCGCGGCGGGCGGCCTGCTGCACGGCGGCGTCCCCGCGCTCCGGGCCGCGGCCGAGGGCCGGCGGGCCGCCCGGGCCGTCCTGGCGCACCTCGCCGGCCGGGACGCGCCGGCGGCGGGCGGAGGCGGACGGCCCCTCGAACCCCACTGACCCACCGGACCCCTCGGACCGCACTGACCCCGCGCACCCCCACTGACCCACCGGACCCCGCGGACCCCACTGGCCCCACTGACCCACCGGGCCCCGCGGACCTCGGCCGAACCGGCGGCACGGCGGTGTGACGGCACGGCGGCACGGCGATCGCGCGGAGCGTGGGGCCGCCCGTCGCGGGGCGGCGGGTCCTCCCTGAGCCGGAGCGCCTTGTCACGCGGGTGCACGGGCGGGCCTGAGGTCCGTTGTCAGACCCGTGCGAGAAGGTGGGGTGCGTCAAGCCGTCGAGAGGGAGCCCGCCATGACCACCATCACCGCCACCGAGCGCGCCGCGGCCCAGGCGTACCTGCGCCTCCTCGAATCCACCCAGGCCGTGCTGACGGATCCGCGCCTCGCCCCGTACGCGGGGGTGATGCTGACGAACCCCATGGCGGAGGCCGACGAGGCGCTGCGCGCGGCGGGCCTCGCGGGGAACGAGGACCGGCTGCTGCGGCTCGTCTCCACGCTCCGGGCCTCCCCCGTGCCCCCCGCCGGCCCGCCGGCCCCCGCCCCGGACCGGGGCCGGCGCTCCTGAGCGGTGCGCCGGCCGGGCGGACTACCGTGCGGGGCGGCCGAGCCGGACCGGCAGGGCGCGCACGCTGTTGCCGACGAAGCCGGCGTGGCGGGTCAGCCCGGCCTCGGGGACGGCCAGGTCGAGCTCGGGGAAGCGGGTGAAGAGGGCTTCGAGGGCGACGGCCGCCTCCATGCGGGCGAGCGGGGCGCCCAGGCAGTAGTGGGGGCCGTGGCCGAGGGACAGGTGCTTGGCCGGCCCGGTCCTGGTGAGGTCGAAGCGGTCGGCGTCGGGGCCGTGCGCGTCGGTGTCGCGGCCCGCCGCCGAGTACCCGGCGAGGACGGGGGTGCCCCGGGGGATCGAGGTGCCCCCGACCGTCAGGTCGCGGGTGGGGTAGCGGAACGGGAAGTAGCTGACGGGGCTGTCCCAGCGCAGGGTCTCCTCTACGGCGTCGGCCCAGGTCGCCCCGCCGCCGGTGACGAGGGCGAGCTGCTCGCGGTGGGCGCACAGGGCCCGGACGGCGTTGGTGACGAGGTTGAGGGTGGTCTCGTGGCCCGCGATGATCATGAGCATCAGGGTGCCGATGAGCTCGGGCTGGGCGAGCCGGTCGCCGCCCTCGTCGCGGGCGGCGATCAGGGCGCTGGTGAGGTCGTCGCCGGGGGTCTCCGCCTTGGCTTCGGCGATGGCACCGAGCAGTCCGGCCAGTTCGCGGTTGGCGGCGACGGCTTCCGCGGGCTCGGTGTCGGTGGCCACGACCAGGCTGGAGAGGCGGTGCAGCCGTTCCTGGTGGACGGGGTCGACGCCGAAGAGCTCGCAGATGACGCCGAGCGGCAGCGGGAGGGCGTAGTGCCGGCGCAGGTCGGCCACGCCGCCGCCGGACGCGGCGGCCCCGGCGAGGCCGTCGAGCAGCCCCTCCGTCACCGCCTCGACGCGGGGGCGCAGCTCCTCGACGCGGCGGGCGGTGAAGGCGCTGCTGACGAGGGTCCGCAGCCGGCGGTGGTCGGCGCCGTCGGCGGTGGTCATGCCGGGCACGGTGGCGAAGGTGCGCAGCGGCCACCCCTCGGGTACGCGTCCCTCGGCGAGGGCGGTGAAGTGCTGGGGCCCCTTGGCGACGTCGGGGTGGGAGAGGAGGTCCCGGAGGGCGTCGTGACCGAGGACGACCATGCCCTCGATGCCGCCGGGCAGCGTCACGGGGGCGACGGCCCCGTGGGCGCGCAGCCGCGCGTTGACGGCGTGCGGGCAGCCGCCGGCCGGGTCGAGCCGGTACGGCTCCGGGGCCGCGGCGCGGTCCTCGGCAGCTCCGGGGCGTGCGTCCATGTCCACTCCTGACGACGGGCGGGGCCGTCGGACGGGCGACGGACGGCCGCCCGCATCCTAGGGTCAACGCACACGTGTTCGTGACGAGTTGCCGAGGTCGGTCCCGCCGCCCCGGAGGGTCCTCACCCGCACGGCAGAACGGCGGTGCGCCACGACCACCCGGCCGGCGGCACGACGCGCCGCCCGGCGCCGCGTTCTCTAGGCCGGGTGGCGCACTCCGCCCTGCGGGCTCCCCACCCCCTTCCTACGGTGGCTGAATGATCGTCACGTCAGCTCTTCGCCATGCCGCCGCGGGCTCCGCCGCGATGCTGCTCGTGCTCTCCGCCCCCGTGGCCGCCGCCGCCCCGCCGCTCGCCCGGACGGCCGCCCCCGCCCTCGGACCGGGCTCCGCCACCGAACCGACCCCTCCCGCACGGCGGTTCGTGGACCCGGCACGGCTCGACCGACCGGGGACGCAGGTGCAGCCGCTGGCCGGCGCGCCGGCCGTGCCCACGCCATCGGCGCTGTCCTGGGTGGTGGCCGACGCCGGGACGGGCGAGGTGCTCGCCGCCCGTGCCGCGCACCGGAAGCTGCCGCCGGCCAGCACGCTCAAGACCCTCTTCGCGCTGACGGCGCTCCCGCACCACGAGGCGTCCGAGCAGCACACGGTGGCCGACGAGGAGCTGACGGGGATCGGCGAGGGCAGCAGCCTGGTCGGGGTGAAGGAGGGGTACACGTACCGGGTCTCCGACCTGTGGAACGGCGTCTTCCTCAGCTCGGGCAACGACGCCGTGCACGTCCTCGCGTCGATGAGCGGCGGCTGGGAGTCGATGGCCCGTCAGATGCAGGAGAAGGCCCGGTCGCTGGGGGCCCGCGACACCCACGTGGTCTCCCCGGACGGCTACGACGCGCCGGGCCAGGTGTCGTCCGCGTACGACCTGGCGGTCTTCGGCCGGGCGGGCGTCCAGGACCCGGAGTTCACCCGCTACTGCTCGACCGCGTACGCGGACTTCCCGGCGGGCTCGTGGTCGTACGGCATCGCCAACACCAACCGGCTCCTCACCGGCGCCGACGGCGTGGGCCGCTACCCCGGCCTCATCGGCATCAAGAACGGCTACACCAGCAACGCGGGCAACACCCTGGTCGCCGCCGCCCGGCGCGGCGACCGCACCCTGGTCGTGTCGGTGATGAACCCGCAGTCGGGCGGCGGGCTGGCCGTGTACGAGGAGGCCCGCTCGCTGCTCGACTGGGGCTTCGAGGCGGCGGGCAAGGTCCGGCCGGTCGGCTCGCTGCTGCCCCCGAAGTCCCCGGACTCCCCCGAGGACGGGCGGACGGAGGGGCGCGCCGTGTCCGTGCGCGGCGGGGCCGGCGCTCCGGCCGCCGCCCTGGGCGCCTCGGCGGACCGGCCCGGCGCCACCGCCGGGGCCGCCGGCCCGGGCCCGTCGGTGGCGCTCCCGCTCTCCCTCGTGGGCTCGGCCTGCGCCGCGGCCCTCGCCCTGTGGGCCTGGCGGCGGCGCGCGGCGCGCGGCTGACCCGCGCCGGAGGCGGCCCCGGCCCGGACGCGCGGTCCGGGCCGGGGCCGCCGGTCACAGCGAGGCCCGGGGCGCGACGTACCGTTCGGCGGCCCGGAGGGCCTCGGCGGTCGAGCGGACGCCCATGAGCACGCACAGCGTGTACGCGGTGTCCTCGAAGCGGCGGCGGACGGACAGGTCGCAGGGGCCGGCGAGGACGCTCTGCTCCTGGGTTCGGTAGTGCCGGAGGAGCCGTTCGACGGTGTTCCGGTCGGGCAGCAGCATGGGTTCCTCCGTAACGGCCCCGTCTCGTGCGTCGCTCCATGGTGCTCGCGACCGGCCACGCGCGCGACCCGCACGCTCACCCTCCGTGACGAAGCGTCGCGCCGAGGTGCGGGGGCCGCCCGGAGGGCGGAGGGTCGGAGACATGAACGCGCGTACACGACTGAGGGTGGTCGTCACCGGCGCCACCGGGAACGTGGGCACCAGCGTGGTGCGGGCCCTGGCCCGCGACCCGGGGGTCGAGTCGGTGCTGGGCCTGGCCCGTCGGCGGCCCGGTCTCGACCTGCCGGGCGTCGACTGGGCCGAGGTGGACCTGTCCCTGGACGGCGACGAGCCCCGGCTCGCCCGGCACGTCTCCGACGCCGACGCGGTGGTGCACCTCGCCTGGCGCTTCAACCCGACGCACGACCCCGTGACGACCTGGCGGACCAATGTGCTGGGCTCCCTGCGGGTCTGCGACGCGGTCGCGACGGCCCGGGTGCCCGCGCTGGTGTTCGCCTCATCGGTGGGGGCCTACTCCCCCGGGCCCGGGGGCGGCGCGCCCGTCTCCGAGGCGTGGCCGACGCACGGCTGGCCGGGCGCGGCCTACAGCCGGGAGAAGGCCTATCTGGAGCGGGTCCTGGACACCTTCGAGCGCGACCACCCCCAGACCCGGGTGGTACGGATGAGGCCGGCGTTCCTGTTCAAGGAGGAGGCGGCGAGCGAGCAGCGCCGGATCTTCGCCGGCCGGTTCCTGCCCGGCCAGCTCGTCCGGCCCGACCTGCTGCCCCTGCTGCCGGAGCCGAAGGGCCTCCGCTTCCAGGTCCTGCACACCGACGACGCCGCCGACGCCTACGTCCGGGCGGTGCTGCGGGACGTGCGGGGCGCGTTCAACCTGGCGGCGGACCCGGTGGTGGACGCGGCGCTGCTCGGCGAGATGTTCGGGGCGCGGCCGGTGAGGGTCCCGGCGGGCGCCGTCCGGGGCGCCCTCGCGGCGGCCTGGCACCTGCGCCTCGCGCCCGCCTCCCCCGGCCTCTTCGACCTCCTGCGCCACATCCCGGTGATGTCCACCGAGCGGGCCCGCGCGGAACTGGACTGGCGGCCCGAGGCCACCTCGGTGGAGGCCCTGGAGGCGTTCCTGCGCGGGGTGCGCTCCGGCGCGGGCGACGACACGGCGCCCCTGGCCGGGCGCCGCGCCGCCTGAGTCCGCGCCCCGTCAGCGGCCGGCGACGCCGGCCGCGCCCCAGTCGACGATCCGGATCGCCGCGCCCGCCGCCTCCCGGCCCCGGCAGTGCGCGCGGTGGCGGCGCAGGACCGCCTCCACGTCGAGGTGGCGGGCGAACGCCGGGTGTGCGGCGAGCCGTTGGGCGTAGGCCCACAGGGCGCGGTGGGAGGCGACGCGGTCCAGGGCGGCGGCGTCCAGGTGCCAGCGGTGGACGGTGTCCAGCTGCACCAGGGCGCCCCACACGTGCACGTCGGCGAGGGTCGGGGCGTCCCCGAGGACGTACGGCCGGCCGGTGAGCCGCGCGTCGAGGGCGCCGAGCGCCGCGAAGAGCGCGCCGAGCGCCTCCCCGGCCTCCCGGCGGGCACCGGCCTCCGGGTCGAGGCCGAGTTCCCCGGCGCGCTGCGCGGCCCGGTGGACGCCGTCGGCGCAGAGCGCGGCGAGGGCGTCGATCTCCTCGCGGTGCTCCTCCGGCAGGAGGTCCGGTCCGTCGCCCCGGAAGCGGAGGGCGAGGTCGCGGAGGATGTCGGGGACGTGGGTGCTGACGATCCGCCCGGTCCAGGCGTCGCCGAGGACGGGCGCGGCGGCGGCGCCGGTGTAGAGGTGGGCGCTGGCCTCGTAGAGCGGGCGGAGCGCGGTGTACGAGCCGTCCGGGCCGTCGGGCACCTCGGGGAGGATCCGCAGCGGCAGCGTGGCGTCGAGGCCGAGCAGTCCGTGGGTGACGGCGATGCTCAGACAGTCGGGGTCGGCCGGGGCGACGTGGAGACGGTAGCGGTGCGGCACGGCGTAGTGGCCGCTGTCGGCGTCGCGGCCGATCCGGCCCCGGAAGGCGGGCGCGGCGGAGGCGGGCAGCAGCGAGGACGGGACGACGACGGACATGGTGCTCCCAGGGTGGCTCGGTGCTGGGTCCGGGCGGGCGGCTCCCCGGCGTGCGGGAACGCCCGTGCGGCGGCAGCGGAGTGACGGGAAGGCGGGACGGGGGCCGGACCGTGTCCCGCCGGGCCGCGTCCCGGCGGAGCGGGGCGCGGCGGGGCGGGCCGGACGGGCGGACGAGAGGACCGGAGGGCCGGGAGGGCGGGCGCGGTCAGACCGCGCTGCACACCCGCAGCAGGTCGATGTGGCGGCGCGAGGTGAGGGGCAGGGAGCGGGGCAGGGGGCGGGCCGGGTGCCCGTCGAGCCCGTCGCCGTGTCGCATGGTTCCCTACCCGTCCGCTCGGATTCCCTGACCCGAGTGTCGGGCGGGCGGGGGACGCCGTCAAGGGCCCGGACAGGACGCCCGGCGGCCGTTTCGCGCCGGGCCGGTGACCCGGCTCCCGACGCCGGGCACGGCGCCCCGCGGCGCCCCGCACCCCCGCCGGGGCGACCCGGGCTTCCGGTGTCCGGCGGCCCTCGGAGTCGTACGGAATAATGCGCCGCATGCGCATTTCAGCCAGGGCCGACTACGCCGTGCGGGCCGCCCTCCAGCTCGCGGCCGCCCGGGACGCGGGGCCGTTGAAGGCGGAGGCGATCGCCGAGGGGCAGGGCATCTCCCACAAGTTCCTGGAGGGGATCCTGGGCGACATGCGCAAGGGCGGACTGGTGGAGAGCCAGCGCGGTGGGCGCGGCGGCTACTGGCTCGCGCGGCCCGCCGAGACGATCTCGGTCGCGGACGTCATCCGCTGCGTGGACGGCCCGCTGGTCTCGGTGCGCGGCGAGCGTCCGCCGGACCTGGCGTACACCGGCCCCGCCGAGTCGCTGCTGCCGCTGTGGATCGCGCTGCGGGCCAGCGTCCGCGAGGTGCTGGGCGTCTCGCTCGCGGAAGTGGCGTCGGCGGAGCTGCCGGCGGGGATCGCGGCGCGGGCGGACGACCCGGAGGCGTGGACCAACCCCTGACGGCGCAATCCCTCCCCCAGCCCCCTCCGGACCTCGATCCACCCTCACCTGCGGCGATGTGACAAGGTATCGTCGGCCGAAACACCCCCATCCACATGCCGGACACCCCTTGGGGCCTCCGGCCCCCCTCTGCCACTATCCCTAGTGATCCAGTGGGATTACGGGAGGACAGGTGGGGTGGGATGAGCACACAGCAGACGACGCCCAGGGACGACACGCTCTGGCGGCGGGTCGTCCGGGAACTCGCCGACGACCTGGCCGTCGACGCGCACGCCCGCGACCGGGCCGGCAAGACCCCCTGTGACGAGGTCGAACGGCTCCAGGAGGCGGGGCTCCCCGCCTTCCTCACCGCCGCCGACCCCGCCCTCGGCGGCGGACACGGCGCCGACCTGCGCACCGCGTGTTCGGCCGTACGGGAGCTGTCCGCCGCCGACAGCTCGGTCGGCGAACTCCTCGCCCACCACTACGCCCTGTCGTGGACCAGCCGCTTCCTCTCCGGCCCGCCGGGCAGCCGGTCCGCCGAGACCTTTCCCCGCCTCGACGCCCGCACGGCGGCCGAGGGCTGGCTGCTCGCCGGGGCGACCGAACCCCCGCCGCCCGGCACCGCGGGGACCCCCGGCCTCACCCTCACCCGCGCCGACAGGGGCGGCTGGCTGCTCGACGGCCGGCGCGCCTTCGACTCCGCCGTGGCCGTCGCCGACCGCCTCGTGGTCGCCGCCCGGCCGGCCGGCACCGGCGACCTGCTCGTGGTGCTGGTGGACCCGGCCCACCCGGGGGTCTTCGCCGAGGCGGCGACGGACCGGGTCGGGCAGCGGCTGACCGGGGCCGGCACGGTCGTCTTCGACCACGTGCCCGTCCCCCGGACGCGGGTCCTCGGCACCCTGCCCGCCGACGAGCACGCGGTGGCCCCCTTCACCGCGCTCGCCCCGCTGGTGCTCCGCCTGCTGCTGGTGCACGTGGCCCTCGGCATCGCGGAGGGCGCGCTCGCCGAGGCCCGGGACGTCAACCGCGCCGTCGTCCCGGACACGCCGCCCGTACCCGCCCACGGCCTGCCGGACCGGGCGGACGACCCGTACCTGCTGCTCTCCTACGGCGAACTGGCGACCGCCGCGCACACCGCCGCCGCCGTCGCCGAGCGCGCCACCGACGCCCTCACCCGCGGCCTGCGCGCCGGCTGGACCCTCGGCTTCGAGGAGCGCGCCGACCTCGCCGTCCTGGTCGCCGCCGCCGAGACCGTCACCGGCCCGGCGGCGGTCCGGCTGACCACCCGGATCCTGGAACTCGTCGAGGGCGCCCCGCCCGCCGCCCCGGGCGCCGGGGGCGGCGGCCCCGGCTTCGACCGCTTCTGGCGCAACGCCCGCGCCCTCACCGCCCGCACCCGTCCCTCCCACCGCCTCCGCGACATCGGCGACCACTACCTCAACAACACCCACACCCGCCTGGCCCGCAGCGCTTGATCCCGGGGACGGACGGTCCGGCATGTCGGGACCTCCGGCCCTCTCCGGGAGCGGCCCAAGGGCCCAAGCTGGGGGGTGAGGAGGGGCCGGCGTCCGGGCCGGCCCCGTCGGGTGGTGTCCGGGAGGACGTCGGATGAGTCGCGAGGCCGAGGAGTTCCAGGTCGGGACCGAGATCGTGGCCGGGGTGGACGGGTCGCCGGAGAGCCTGGCCGCCGCGGAGTGGGCGGCGCGGGAGGCGGAGCACCGGAAGGTCCCGCTGCGGCTCGTGCACGCGTGGCGGTGGGAGCCGCTCGACCTGCCGCTCGTACAGGACAAGGACGCGCAGGAGCGGGCCGCAGAGGAGGTGCTGCGGGCGGCGGAGGCGGAGATCGCGGGACGGCACCCGGAC
Source organism: Streptomyces sp. NPDC058758 (assembly GCF_042746075.1). Classification (NCBI taxonomy): domain Bacteria; kingdom Bacillati; phylum Actinomycetota; class Actinomycetes; order Kitasatosporales; family Streptomycetaceae; genus Streptomyces; species Streptomyces sp. NPDC058758. The sequence goes on from NZ_JBHYPS010000024.1 coordinate 69,668, forward strand.
GTGGCCCTCACCGCCGAGGTCCTGACGGACACGCCGGTCCCGGCGCTGCTCCACGCACAGCACGGCGCCGGGATGCTGGTCATCGGCTCGCGCGGGCACGGAGCGGTGGCCGGCTTCCTGCTCGGCTCGTACGGCATGCAGCTCATCGCCGCCGCGAGCCGGCCGGTCGTCGCGGTCCGCGCCCACGACGACCGGGCCGTCGAACCGCCCACCGGCGAGATCCTGGTGGGCCAGCAGGGCACCCCGGAGGACAGCGAGGCCATGCTGCGGTTCGCCTTCGAGACCGCCCACGCCCGGGGCGCCGCCATCCGCGCGGTGCGCGCCTGGAGCCTGCCGTCGCTCTACGCGTTCAGCCCCGCCTCGATGCGGCTCGCCGACGACGCCGGCGGACTCCTGCCCTTCGAGGAGAAGGCGCTCCGCGCCGCCCTCGCCCCCTGGCGCGAGCGGTACCCGCACGTGCCGGTGACCGAGCACGTCGAACTGGGCAGCGCCGGACAGGTCCTGCTCACCACCTCCGGCGCCGCGCAGCTCCTCGTGGTGGGCCGCCGGGCCAAGCGCGGCGCCCTCGGGCAGCGGATCGGCTCGGTGGCGCACGCGGCACTGCACCTCGCGCCGTGCCCGGTGGCGGTGATCCCGCAGGGCTGAGCCGGAGGACGGGGCGGGGGAAGGCGGGGCCGGGGACGGAGAGCGGGCCTTGCGCCTGGGTCCTGCAGGCTGGGGGCCGAGGGCGGTTCCGGAGACCGCGGAGCCGCTCCGGAGGGCCGGCCCGGCGAGGGCCCGTGCGCCCGTCCGGCCGCCGCGTCAAGCCGAGGCGGCGGTTTGACGCGCGGATGTGACCCTCCGGGTTGACACGGGGTGTCGGAGCGGCGGCGCGCGGAAAGCCTTGACCCCGTCGCCCCGGGGCTCGCCCGAGCCCCGGACCGGACGGCGGCGCAGGCGAGAGAGCGGAGCTCCATGCGGTACGACGGTCCCCCCGGTCCCGGCCCTTCCGACCCCCTCGGCCACCCCCGCCCCGGCGGCCCCCAGGCCGGCCGGCACCGCCGCGGCGGCCCGGTCCGCCGCCGCGCGTTCCCCCGGCCCGGCTTCTCCGCGGCCGTCCTCGCCGCGGGGACGACCGCCGCCGTCGTCACCGTCCTCCTCGGCCTGTACGCGGCCGTCCCGCCCGCCGCCGCTCCCGGCCCCCGCGCCGCCGGGACCCCCGCCGCCCCGTCCCCGGCCCGCCCCGCCCCGGCGGCCGACGGGCTCGCGCCGCAGACCGGGGCCGTCCGCGCCGCCCCGGTGACGGCCCCGGCCCGCGCCTCCCGCTACGTCCGGGACGTCATCGCCCTCGCCAACGCCGAACGGGACCGGGCGGGGTGCGGCCCGTTGCGCTCCGAGGCCCGTCTCGGCAGGGCCGCCCAGGGCCACGCCGACGACATGGCGGCCCGCGACTACTACGCCCACGACAGCCCCGAGGGGCGGGACGGCGGCGACCGGATCAGCGCCACCGGCTACAGCTGGTCGGCGTGGGGCGAGAACATCCACAAGGGCCCCAAGACCCCCGCGCGGGCGATGGAAGACTGGATGGAGAGCCCGGCGCACCGGGCGAACATCCTCAACTGCTCGTTCCGCGACGTCGGGGTCGGCGTGGCCCTCACCGCCGACGGACCGTGGTGGGTGCAGGACTTCGGCACCAAGGGCTGACCCGGCCGCCCGGCCGGCGCGCGGTCAGTTCGCGGGTGCCGCCAGCTTCTGCACCCAGACGGTGCCGCGCGGGCCGGGGACGGCGGCGACGCCGGTGTCCCGGTAGGCGCAGTCGAGCAGGTTGCGCCGGTGGCCCGCGTCGGACCGCCAGCCGTCGACGACGGAGGCCGGGTCCCGCTGCCCCTCGGCCAGGTTCTCCGCCCAGGCCGACCAGCGGTAACCGGCTCTGGTCATCCGGGTGTCCGCGTACTCGCCCTCGGGGCTGGCGTGGCCGTAGTAGTCGCGGTCCGTCATGTCCCGGGCGTAGGCGCGGGCGGCGGCGGTCAGCCGGGGGTCGGTGCGCAGCGGGGCGCAACCGGCCTCCGCCCGGAGCCGGTTGACCAGTTCCGTCACCCGCTCCCCCGGGTCGGCCGGGGGCGGCGGGGTGGTCCGGGCCGGGGTGGGCGCGGCGGTGGCCGGCGTGCGGGTGGGCGCGGGGCGGGTGGCCGCCGCGGTGACGGTGCTCGGCGCGGGGGCGGGCGTGGGCGTCGGTGTCGGGGCGGAGGTGGTCGCGGGCGGCGCGGCGGCGGGCCTCCGGGGCTCGGACGGGGTGCCGCGCTGCTCGGGGAGCGTGAGCACGAGCGCCCCGAGGACGGCGACGGCCGCGACCCCGGCGGCCCCGGCACGGCGGCCGGACGACCAGTACGGGGCGGCGTGGGCGCCCGGCGGGGTGGCGCCGGGCGGGGACACCGGGACGGTGGGGGCGGGGGCGACCGGGGCGGGGGCCGCCGGGGCCACGGGGAACGCCGGATCGGGGAGCCCCGCCGCGTCCATCGGATCCGGGCCCGCCGGATCCGGGCCGGGCGTGCCCGGGCCGGACGGTGCCGTCAGACCCGCCGGCTCCGCCGCGAGGGCCGGGGACCCACCGGCTTCGAGGAGGGCGGCGGTGACCGGCGGGACCAGGCCGATGCCGACGAGCAGGCCCTCGACGGGGGCGAGGCCCCGGCGGGCGCGGCCGGTCGCGCAGGTGCGGCAGTCGCGCAGGTGGCGGGCCACCCGTTTGCGCCACAGCGGGGAGGGGTGGCCGTCCCAGGGGGCGAGGACGTCGGCGAGGCCGGGGCAGCGGGGCTCGGCGTCGAGGGCGCCGATGACGGCGCGGCCGGTCTCCAGGCGTTCCCTCATCCGCTGGACGCGGACGGCGGTGTGGGCCGGGGACAGGCCGAGGGCCTCGGCGAGTTCGGCGCGGGTGAGTTCGCCCGCGGCCTCCAGCCACCACAGGGAGAGGAGTCCGCGGTCGTCCTCGTCGAGCCAGCGGGTGGCGCGGGCCACGTCGCGGCGCTGCCCGGTCAGGCCGAGGCGGAGGATCGTGAGGTCGGTGAAGTCGCCGGCCGGATCGGCGAGGTCGACGGCCCGGTCGAGGCCGGGCACGGGTGCCTGGAGGCGCTCGCGCCAGCGGCGGCGCACCCCGTTCATGGCGATGGCGACCAGCCAGGACCGGAAGCGCTCGGGGTCCCGCAGCCCGGGCAGCCCGTCGAGGGCGCGGACCAGCGTCTCCTGCACGATGTCGTCGGTGTCGGCGTGCCCGTCGAGGGCGCGCCCCACCACGTTGTGGACGAGCGGCAGGAAGGCGCGCACCAGTTCGTCCCTGGCGTGCGGATCGCCCGCGCGCGCCGCCTCCACCAGGGCGGTGGTGCGCTGCTCGTCGCTGTGCATGGATGGTGCTCCCTTGTCCCCGGTCCGAGTCCCCGTGCTTCCGGAGACCCGTGGGGCCGGTCAGGGATAACACTTTTCCGCGACGGTCGGACCGACCGTCGGACCGACCGTCGGACCGGCGGTGGAACCGGCCGGCGAACCGAAGGTCGAACCGGCCGCCCACCCGATCGGCGAACCGGCAGCCGGCACGGCCCCGGTCCGGCCCCGTGACCGTACCGGGGCCGCCCGAAGCCGCCCGAGGCCGCCCGGCGGGCTAGCCGGTCGGGTGGGGCAAGCGGGGGACCGTGGCCCCGGCACCTTCTCTCACGGCCTCCACGACGGCGTCGTGGAGTTCACGGCTCTCCTCCTCGGAAGCGCAGGGGACGGGACTTCCCGACATGGTGAACCAGTCGGAGGCGCCGCTGTACTGCACGGCCACGCGTGCCTCACCGTCGACGAAGGTCGTGTGCACGGTCAGATCGCCCGTGACGATTCCGCCCTCGACGGTCAGCACCCCACCACGCCCGGTGTAGACACCGGCGGTCGTCCAAGATGCCCAGCTCATGCCCTCCAGGGTCACACCCGGATGGCGTACGCGCCACCGACGCGACCGCCCCGGCCGGGATCGTTCCGGCCGGGGCGGTACGCGTCGGGTGCCGGATCAGACGAGGGACGCGACGGCCTCGTTGAACGTGGCGGACGGGCGCATCACGGCCGCGGCCTTGGCCGGGTCGGGCTGGTAGTAGCCGCCGATGTCGGCCGGGGAGCCCTGGACGGCGTTCAGCTCGTCGACGATCTTCTGCTCGTTCGCCGCGAGGGTCTCGGCGAGCGGGGCGAAGGCCTTGGCGAGCTCGGCGTCCTCGGTCTGCGCGGCCAGCTCCTGGGCCCAGTACAGGGCCAGGAAGAAGTGGCTGCCGCGGTTGTCGATGCCGCCGAGGCGGCGGGTCGGCGACTTGTCCTCGTTGAGGAAGGTGCCGGTGGCGCGGTCCAGGGTGTCCGCGAGGACCTGGGCGCGGGCGTTGCCCGTGGTGGTGGCCAGGTGCTCGAAGGAGGCGGCCAGCGCGAAGAACTCGCCGAGCGAGTCCCAGCGGAGGTAGTTCTCCTTGACGAGCTGCTGGACGTGCTTCGGGGCGGAGCCGCCGGCGCCGGTCTCGAAGAGGCCGCCGCCCGCCATCAGCGGGACGACCGACAGCATCTTGGCGCTGGTGCCCAGCTCCAGGATGGGGAAGAGGTCGGTCAGGTAGTCGCGCAGCACGTTGCCGGTGACGGAGATGGTGTCCTCGCCGCGGCGGATGCGCTCCAGGGAGAACTTCGTCGCCTCGACCGGGGAGAGGATCTTGATCTCCAGGCCCTCGGTGTCGTGCTCCGGGAGGTACTGCTTCACCTTGGCGATGAGCTGCGCGTCGTGGGCGCGGTTCTCGTCCAGCCAGAAGACGGCCGGGGCGCCGGTGGCGCGGGCGCGGGTGACGGCGAGCTTGACCCAGTCCTGGATCGGGAGGTCCTTGGTCTGGCAGGCGCGGAAGATGTCGCCCTCGGCGACCTCCTGCTCCAGCAGGACGTTGCCCTCGGAGTCGATCAGGCGGACGGTGCCGGCCTGGGCGATCTCGAAGGTCTTGTCGTGGGAGCCGTACTCCTCGGCCTTCTGCGCCATGAGGCCGACGTTCGGGACGGAGCCCATGGTGGCCGGGTCGAAGGCGCCGTTGGCCTTGCAGTCCTCGATGACGGCCTGGTAGACGCCCGAGTAGCTGTGGTCCGGGAGGACCGCGAGGGTGTCGGCCTCCTGGCCGTCCGGGCCCCACATGTGGCCGGAGGTGCGGATCATCGCCGGCATCGAGGCGTCGACGATGACGTCGGACGGCACGTGCAGGTTGGTGATGCCCTTGTCGGAGTCGACCATGGCGAGGGCCGGGCCCTCGGCGAGCTCGGCGTCGAAGGACGCCTTGATCTCGTCGCCGTTCGGGAGGGCGGCGAGGCCGTTCAGGACCGTGCCGAGGCCGTCGTTGGCGGACAGGCCGGCGGCGGCGAGGTCCGCGCCGAAGCGGTCGAAGGTCTTCGGGAAGAAGGCGCGCACGACGTGGCCGAAGACGATCGGGTCGGAGACCTTCATCATCGTGGCCTTGAGGTGCACGGAGAAGAGGACGCCCTCGGCCTTGGCGCGGGCGACCTGCTCGGAGAGGAAGGTGCGCAGGGCGGCGGCGCGCATGACGGCGGCGTCGACGACCTCGCCGGCGATGACCTTGAGCGGCTCGCGCAGCTCGGAGGTGGTGCCGTCGGCGGCGGTGAACTCGAAGCGGAGGGTGTCGTCCTGGCCGATGACGACGGACTTCTCCGTGGACGCGAAGTCGTTCTCGCCCATGGTGGCGACGTTCGTCTTCGACTCGGCGGTCCAGGCACCCATGCGGTGCGGGTGGTTCTTGGCGTAGTTCTTGACCGAGCCGGGGGCGCGGCGGTCCGAGTTGCCCTCGCGCAGGACCGGGTTGACGGCCGAGCCCTTGATCTTGTCGTAGCGGGCGCGGACGTCCTTGTCCTGGTCCGTCTTCGGGTCGTCCGGGTAGTCCGGGAGGGCGTAGCCCTGCGCCTGGAGCTCGGCGATCGCGGCCTTCAGCTGCGGGATCGAGGCCGAGACGTTCGGCAGCTTGATGATGTTGGCCTCGGGGGTCTTGGCCAGCTCGCCCAGCTCGGCGAGGGCGTCGCCGATGCGCTGGCCCTCCTCCAGGAACTCGGGGAAGACCGCGATGATGCGGCCCGCGAGCGAGATGTCACGCGTCTCGACCGTGACGCCGGCCGTGGAGGCATACGCCTGGATCACGGGCAGGAACGAGTACGTCGCCAGTGCCGGCGCCTCGTCGGTGTGGGTGTAGATGATGGTCGAGTCAGTCACCAGGTGCTCCGCTCCACGTCTGCGTATGCGAGATTGCTCGACATCAAGATATCTCGTGATCGCGGTTCTCCGTAAAGGGGCCCACGAGCTCTCCTTGGTCGGGGGCCCCGGAGTCCTCCACGAAGGGGCCTCCGAGCCGGTACGAGGCGGGGCCGCCGTCCAGGTCGACGTGGCGGACCAGGGCGAGCAGGACGAGTCCGGCGGCCGCGCCGACGCCGGCGGCGAGGGCCTGGCCGCAGCGGTGGGCGAGGCGCAGCTCGTCGGGGTCGTACGGGGCGGCGGCGGGCAGGCCGAGGGTGTCGCCGAGGAGCAGGAAGCCGGCCGCGAGCCCTCCGGCGGCGAGCAGCGCGAGCGGCAGGGTCGCCGGGAGGCCGCGCAGGGCGGTGCCGCGCCGGGTGCCGGGGCGGACCTTGCCGCGGCGGGCGAGCAGGGCGATCAGGCCGCACTGGACGGCGAGGGCGAGCAGGGCGGCGGCGATCACGTCGCCCGGGCGGTGGTCGCCGGCGGCGATCGCGTAGGCGCCGAGGACGACGGCCCACAGGGTGGCGGCGCCGACGGCGAGCTCCCGGGAGCGCCGGGGCACGACCAGCACGAGGCCCAGGGCGACGCCGAAGGCGAGGGTGGCGGTGGCGCTGGGGAAGCCGCTGGGCACGAGTGCCCCGGCGCCGTCGGCAGGCCGGGGGCGGGGGGCGTAGCGCTGGAGGAGTCCGGCGGCGGCGAGGGAGACGGCGACGGCTCCGGCGGCGGCGCCGGTGAGGGCGTACCGCTTGCGCAGCAGGCCGAGGCCGACGAGGAGGACGCAGGCGAGGACGAGGGAGAGGGTGACGGCCCCGTCCAGGGAGGGGTGGTCGCGCAGGAAGGCGGCGACGCGGGTGTCGGCGCGGCGGCCGGTGACGGCGGCGTCGCCCCAGCGGCGGCCGGTGGCGGTGAGCACGAGCCCGGCGTAGGCGAGCGTGAGCAGCAGGACGGCCCCGAGGCAGGCACGCCGGGTCCGGGTGCGGACGCGGGTGCTGAAGGAGTCAGCGGCCTCGCCGGCCACGGCGGCGTACCACCAGGTGTCACCGGCCTTCGGCGGCCTCGGGGAGCCGCCTGTGCGCCTGTCGTAGGAAGCCATGCCCCGATTCGAACCCACGCGCGGCCGGGCCGCCCGCTGGGATCACCCGAACGACACGCCGGGCACGGATTCAGTCGCGGCCGGTGCCGAGTTGGGCGACGAGCAGGAGGACCAGGCCGGCGAGCAGGGCGAGGACGGAGACGAGGCCGAGGGCGGTGCCCGCGGCGGGCTCGCCGGCGAAGCCGCCGGCGCTCTGGAGGGCGAAGGATCCGGCCATGGTCAGCTGGGCCCAGCCGTAGAGGGCGACCCGCCGGACCTTGTGGCGCAGCCACGGCAGGACGAAGCCGGTGCGCAGGGTGGCGCCGCCGCTGACGGCGAGCAGGAGCGCGAACGCCCCGGGTATCAGGTACCAGTCCATGGCGTTCCCCCGGTCGTCGCCGGCCCGGTGCCGACGGTGACGCGATCATGCCACGGCCGGGCGGGCCGGGCGGGGGCCCCGGAGGGGGTGTCCGCGGCCGGGCGGAGCTCAGGAGGAGGCGCGGACGACCAGCTCGGTGGGGAGCATCCGGCGGGGCTGGTCGTCGGGCTCGCTCGGGCAGGCGATCTCGGCCAGGAGCATGCGGGCCATGCTGCGGCCCATCTCCTCGATGGGCTGGCGGACGCTGGTGAGCGGCGGGTCCATGAGGCGGGCGACGGCGGAGTCGTCGACGCCGACGAGGGCGACGTCCTCGGGGACCCGGCGGCCCGCCTCGCGCAGCACGGCGCGGGCGCCGGCCGCCATCACGTCGGAGGCGGCGAAGACGGCGTCCAGGTCCGGGGCGCGCTCCAGGAGTTCGCGCATGGCGCGGCGGCCGCCCTCCTCGGTGAAGTCGCCGCCGGCGACGAGCGCCTCGTCGGCGGCGAGACCGGCCTCGGCCAGGCCCTCGCGGTAGCCGTCGAGGCGGCAGCGGGCGCCGTACATGTCGAGGGGGCCGGTGATGGTGGCGATGCGCCGCCGACCGCCCGCGGCGAGGTGGGCGACGGCGGTGCGGCCCGCGCCGGTGTTGTCGGAGTCGACGAAGGCGACGGGCTCGTCCGCGCGGCGGCGGCCGTTGAGCACGGCGGGCAGGCCGAGGGCGCGGACCTGGTCGGGCAGCGGGTCGTCGGCGTGCACGGAGACGAGCAGGACGCCGTCGACGCGCTGGGCCCCGAGGTACTGCTCGAAGCGCTGCCGCTCCTGGTCGCTGCGGATCAGGGTGAGCAGCAACTGCTTGTCGGCGTCCGCGAGTTCACCGCTGACGCCGCGGATGATGTCGAGGAAGTACGGCTCGGCGAAGAGCCGGGCCTCGGTCTCGGGGACGACGAGGGCGATGGCGTCGGTGCGGCTGCCGGCCAGCGCGCGGGCGGCCCGGTTGGGGACGTAGCCGAGTTCGGCGACGGCCTTCTCGACGGCCGCCTTGGCCTGTTCGCTCACCTTCGGGGAGCCGTTGATGACCCGGGAGACCGTGCCGCGGCCGACTCCGGCCCTGGCCGCGACCTCCTCCAGGGTGGGCCTGCCGGTCTGCCGCCCGCTCACCGCCATGTGCCGCTTCTCCCCTCGGCCCCGGGACGCCGCCCGCCCGTACTGTGCGGCGAACCTATCAGGCGGGCGGGCGGCGTCCGGCGCGATCAGGCGCCGGCGGGCGCGAGCTCCGCCATCGGGCCCCAGCCCGGCTGCTCCGTCCGGACGTTGATGATCTCGGGAGTGGCGGAGACGGCCCCGGCCATGGCGGCCAGTCCGGCGGCGAAGTGGTCGGAGGCGACGTGGGCGGCGCCGGCCTCGTCGTCGGCGAAGCCCTCCAGGAGGGTGTAGACGTTCGGGTCGTCGACGGAGCGCGACCAGTCGAAGAAGAGGTTGCCCGGCTCCGCGCGGGTGGCGCGGGTGAAGTCGGCGACCAGGTCGAGCCACCGGTCGGCCAGCTCGGGACGGACGGGGAAGCGGACGGCGATGAAGATCATGCCGTCAGGCTGCGCCGGACGGGCGGGCCGGGGCCAGGCGGCCGGTTCAGGATTCCGGCAGGGCCGGAAAGTCCGGCACCGCGCGGACGAGGGCGGCCCGGACGGCGCCCTGGCGGCGGGCGAGTTCGGCGGTGGGCAGGGAGACCGAGAGGGCGTGCACGATGCCGTCGCCGCGGTCGGGCAGGGCGACGGCGAGGCAGGAGTGGGCGAGGTCCGCCTCGCCCACGGAGACCGCGTACCCCTGGCTCCGGACGGTGGCCATCTCGGCCTCGAAGCGCTCGGCGCCGGTGATGGTCCGCTCGGTGAGGCGGGCCATGCCGTGCTCGGCGAGGTAGCGGCGGCGCCGGGCGCGCGGCAGCGTGGCGAGCAGCGCCTTGCCGTGCGCGGTGGCGTGCGCGCGGGCCTCCGGGCCGGGGGCGAAGGGGTGGGCGGTGTCGGTGACGGGGGCGGTGGTGTCGACGACGGTGATCAGGCCGTCGCGGTAGGCCGTGTGGTACGCCTCCGCGCCGGTCGCCCGGCGCAGCCGCCCGAGCAGCTCGCCGGTGGGGGCGCCGAGCCCGTGGTGGCGGAGGTGGGCGCGGTGCAGCGCCGGGACCCGGGGGCCGGGGGCGTACCCCTCGGCGGTCCGCACCAGGTGGCCGCGCGCGAGGAGCGGGCCGGTCAGGTGGTAGACGGTCGACAGGGCGCAGCCGAGCGCCCGCGCGAGCGCCTTGGCCCCCACCGGCCGGCCGGCGTCCGCGACGAGGTCCAGCAGGTCGAGGGCCCGCTCCACCGACCGCGGCCCGCCGGCCGCCGCCCGGTGTGGGTCGGGGAGGGGCTCGGGGCGCGGGATCCGGTCGTCGGCGGGCATCCGCCCAGGGTACGGCGGGCCCTCCGGGCGGGTGCCGGGGCGGGTCCGGGGCGGGTCCGGGGCGGGCCTCCCGGTGGCGCCGGGGTGACGCGCGCCACCCCGCGAAGGGGGTCCGCACCCTGGGTGGCCGGGCGGTTTCGTGCGGTATTACCGCAGGTCAGACATGCTTTATGTGCATTTGACACTCTTTCGACGTACCGTCGTGAGGATCCCTTGTCCCCGACGCACCCGGGAGAGCGTGTGCCCCGCCCCAGGACCGACCATGCCCCGACGCCCGCTGCCGGGCACCGCCCACGGTGGCGGACGGCCGCGATCGCGACGGGCGTCGTCGCCGTCGCGGCGGGCGGGCTCTACGTGGCCGGTCTGGTGGCCACCGGCGACGACATATCCGCCGGCACCCGGGCGGGCGGCATCGACATAGGCGGCCTGAGCAAGGCCGAGGCCGCCGAGCGGCTGCGGGCGCAGGCCCCGGCCTCCTGGACCGCGCCGATCGCGGTGAAGGTCGGCGAGCGCACGGAGCGGGTGACGCCCGCCACCGCCGGTCTGACGGTCGACGCGGAGGCGACGGCCGAGCGGGCCGCCGACCCCTCGCGCGACCCGCTCACCGTCATCGGCCGCCTCTTCTCCTCCGGCGACCGCGAGATCGAGCCGGTCCTCGCCCACGACGCCGCCAAGACCGACGCGGCCGTCGCCGCGCTGGCGAAGGAGAACGACCGGGCCGTCAAGGAGGGCTCGGTCTCCTTCCGGGACGGCGAGGCCGTCGCCACCCGGCCCGTCGCCGGGCAGAAGCTGGACACCGCCAAGGCCGCCGAGGCCCTGCGGGCCGCCTACCCCTCCGCGCCCGGCGCCGCCGCCGTCGCCCTGCCGGTGTCCGTGACCCAGCCGAAGCTGGCCGGCTCCGAGCTGAGCCGCTTCCTCGACACGTACGCGAAGCCCGCCGTCTCCGGCCCGGTGACGCTCGACGTCGGCGGCCAGCGGCTGACCATCTCCCCCGAGACCCTGGGCGACCACCTCACGGTGAAGAACGAGGACGGCCGGCTGACCGGCTCCCTCGACTCCACCGCCCTGCTGCGCGACCCGGACGTGGCCCGCCCGCTCGCCGCCATGACGGGCGCCCCCGTCGAGGGGACCCTCGGCGTGCGGGACGGCAGGGTCGTCGTCGTGAAGGAGGGCCGCGAGGGCCGCGAGGTGACCGCGAAGTCGCTCGGCGCCGCCGTGAACCCGCTGCTCACCCGCACCGGACAGGCGGCCCGTACCGCGACCGTGGCGACCAAGGTCACCCAGCCGCAGGTGAGCACCGCGAACCTCGCCGCCCTCGGCATCCAGGAACAGATGTCGACCTTCACCGTGAACTTCCCCACCGCCCCCTACCGGACCACCAACATCGGCCGGGCCGCCGAGCTGATCAACGGCTCGCTCGTGCAGCCCGGCGAGGTGTGGTCCTTCAACGAGACGGTCGGCGAGCGCACCGAGGAGAACGGCTTCGTCGACGGCACGATGATCCTCGACGGCCGCTACCAGGAGGCGCCCGGCGGCGGGGTGTCCGCGGTGGCGACCACCGTCTTCAACGCGGTCTTCTTCGCCGGCGTGCAGCCCGTCGAGTACGGCGCCCACTCCTTCTACATCGAGCGCTACCCGGCCGGCCGCGAGGCGACCGTCGCCTGGGGCAGCCTGGACCAGAAGTTCCGCAACGACTCGGGCAAGCCCATCTACATCGCCGCGAGCGCCACGGACCACTCGGTGACCATCACCTTCTACGGCACGAAGAAGTACGACTCCGTGGAGGCCGTGGCCGGGCCGCGCACCAACGTCACCGAGCCCGGCAAGCGCGAGGCCACCGGCACGTCGTGCGTGCCCCAGGAGCCCCTGGAGGGCTTCGACATCGCGGTCGACCGGGTCTTCAAGAACGGCGGCGAGGAGGTCAAGCGGCAGACCTTCAAGACCCATTACACCCCGCGCGACGAGGTCGTCTGCAACTGACCCCGCCGCCGGCGCCCCGCCCGGAAGGGTGTCCCCGGGGACGCGGCCGGGCATGCATGCCTGGGTGCGGCCGGTCCGGGCCGCAGCGACCCCTGCCGGAGGCGTGCCGTGGCGGAGCGCAGCGAGGTCCCTCCCTACGCCCGGCTGCTGGCCGGCGCGGTCCGCGGCGGCGTGTGCCCGGGAGCCGTCTGGGCGGTCGGCGACCGGTCCGGCACCCGCTCGGCCGGGGCGGTCGGCGTCCTCGACCCGGCCCGGCCCGAGGAGCCGGTCCGCCCGGACACCCTCTACGACGTGGCGAGTCTCACCAAGATCCTCACGGTGTGGGCGGTGACCGGCACCCTGGTCGACGCCGGGAAGCTGGACCCGGCGGCGCCGCTCGGCTCCTTCTGGCCCGCGGCGGCGGGGCGTCCGGTCGGCGCGGTCACCGCGCACCACCTGCTCACCCACACCGCCGGGATGCCGCTCCGGGCCAACCTGCGCTTCCTGTACGGCTCCGACCCGCAGGACGTGCGGGACGGGGTGCTCGCCGAGCCGCTGCGGCACCCGCCGGGCGCGGCCGTCGCGTACACCGACCGGGCGGCGCTGGTCCTCGGCTGGCTCGCCGAGCACCTGACGGGCCGGCCGCTGGCCGAGCTGGCGCGGGAGCGCGTCTGGACGCCGCTCGCCATGCGCGAGACCCGCTGGGGCCCGCTGCCGCCCGAGGCCGCGGCCCGCTGCGCCCCCACCGAGTACGACGAGGAGACGGCCCGTCACCTGAAGGGCACGGTGCACGACTTCTCGGCCCGGCTCCTCGGCGGGGCCTGTGGCATCGCCGGCGTCTTCACCACGGCGGGCGACACCGGACGCTTCCTGCGCGGGGTCCTGTCCCCGCCGCCCGGCACCTTCTCCCCCGCCTGGGCGGCCGCCTCCCTCCGCGTCGCCACCGGCGCGCTCGACCCGCCGCGCGGGCTGCTGTGGCACCCCGCCCCCGGCACCGCCCCCGCCGACGACGTGTGGGCCCACTTCGGCTTCACCGGCACCGCGATGTGGGTCTCCCCGGGCCGCGCCCGCTGGGCGGTCCTCCTCACCAACCGGCTGTACGTGACCCGGGACCCGGCTCCGCTGGCCCGGATCCGCGAGACGTTCCGGGCGTACGCCTTCGCCTGAACGCGGCCGTCGTCGGTGCCCGCCCCCGCGATGCTGCCGTGGCCGACTCCTCTACGACCCTGTGGACCGACGACCCGTGCCGGAGCCGGAGCGCTCCGGGGAGGAGGGCGCCGAGCTCCACGACCGACGACCACGCCAAGTTCCTGTACTGGCGACTGAAGACCGGCTTCGTGTCGGAGGTGCTGCTCGGCCCGCCCGGCTCCCCCCTCTCCTTCGACACGGCGGTCCCCGGCGAGCTGCTGGAGCGGCCGGCCTTCGCCTCCCGCCGGGGCGAGCGGACCCTCGGGCACGTGGAGGACGGAAGGCCGACCCGCTCGGCCGGCCTCCAGGGGATCTACCGGCCGGCCCCCGCGTCCGCCGCCGAGCCGCGCCGGCTGGTCGCGGGGCGGTTCAGCGGGCCTCCGGGCCGAGGAGCACCGGCAGCGTCCGGTGGCCGTTCGAGATGAGGGACGGGGTGCGGGCCAGTTCCGCGGCGGGGACGGCGAGCGCCAGTCCGGGAAAGCGGGTGAAGAGGGCGCTCAGGGCGGTGGCGACCTCCAGGCGGGCGAGGGGCGCGCCGAGGCAGAAGTGGACGCCGTGGCCGAAGGCCAGGTGGTCCTTGGAGGCGCGGGTGAGGTCGAAGGCGTCGGCGGTGGGGCCGTGCCAGTCGGGGTGGCGGTTGGCGGCGGCGTAGGAGGCGAGGATGGCCTCGCCCCGGGCGATGACCCGTCCGTCGGGAAGCGGGATGTCGGTGACGGCGTAGCGCAGCGGCAGGTGCTTGACGGCGGGTTCGAGGCGGAGGGTCTCCTCGACGACGTCGTCCCAGCCGACGCGCCCGGAGCGGACGTGGGCGAGCTGGCCGGGGTGGGTGAGCAGGGCGGTGACGGCCTGGTCGATGACGTTGACGGTGGTCTCGTAGCCGGCGCTGACCATGAGGAGGAGGGTGTCGGCGAGTTCCTGCTCGCTCAGGCGGGAGCCGTCGCCCTCCTCGTCGCGGGCGGCGAGGAGCAGGGAGGTCATGTCGTCGCCGGGGTCGGCGCGCCGGGCGGCGATGAAGGCGTGGAAGAGGGCGTAGAGGCGTTCCGCGTTGAGCCGGGCGGCCTCGGCGTCGAGGGTGGTGTCGAAGACGGCGTCGACGAGGGCGCGGAAGCGCTCGCGGTCCTGCTCGGGGACGCCGAGGAGCCGGCCGATGACCGCGATCGGCAGCGGGTGGGCGAGGCGCTCGCGCAGGTCGACGACGGTTCCGGCGGGGAGGGCGGCGAGGTCGTCGAGGAGTCCGGTGACGATCGCCTCCACGTCCCCGCGCAGGGCGGCGACCCGGCGGGCGGAGAAGGCGGGGGCGACGATGCGGCGGAGCCGGGCGTGGTCGGAGCCGTAGGCGGTGAACATGTTGCGGACGGCGACCCACAGGGCCAGCGGCCAGTCGGCGACGGCCTCCTCGAAGCCGGGCCAGTGGCGGCGGCCGTCCTTGGAGACGTCGGCGCCGGTGAGGAGCCGCTTGAGGAGGACGGGGTCGGAGACGGACCAGGCGCGGACGCCGAGGACGTCGACGGGGGTGACGGAGCCGCGGGCGCGCAGCAGGGCGTGCTCGGCGTGGGGGTCGGTCCCGGCGGGGTCGAGGACGAGCGGTTCGTCGGGGTGCGGCACGGCGGTTCCCTTTCTTCGGCGTTCGTCGGCGTTCGTCGGCGTTCGTCGGCGTCGGGACCCAGCGTGGGGGCGACCGGCGCGGCGGCGACAGGGCGATGTCCGGCCTGTTGGCCGAGAACCGGTGGTCCGGGGGTGTGAGTTCGCGGACAGCTGTTCGGGCCCCCTTGTCGGGCCCGAGGAGCCGCGGGTTACCATATGAGCGCCGTCTAGCTCGAAAGATAAATCTTGTGACTGTCAATGATGACTCGTTCACCAGCTGGAAGAACCGTGAGGAGATCGCGGAGTCGATGATCCCGATCATCGGGAAGCTGCACCGTGAGCAGGACGTCACCGTCCTCGTTCACAGCCGCTCCCTGGTGAACAAGTCGGTCGTCAGCATCCTCAAGACGCACCGCTTCGCCCGCCAGATCGCCGGCGAGGAGCTCTCGGTCACCGAGACGCTGCCTTTCCTGCAGACGCTCACCACGCTCGACCTCGGCCCCTCGCAGATCGACATCGGCATGCTCGCCGCCGAGTACAAGGCCGACTCGCGCGGCCTGACGGTCGAGGAGTTCACCGCGGAGGCCGTCGCCGGCGCCACGGGTGCGAACAAGATCGAGCGCCGTGACGGCCGGGACGTCGTCCTCTACGGCTTCGGCCGCATCGGCCGCCTGGTCGCCCGCCTCCTCATCGAGAAGGCCGGTTCGGGCAACGGCCTGCGCCTGCGCGCCATCGTCGTGCGCGGCGGCGGCGAGGCCGACCTCGTCAAGCGCGCCTCCCTGCTGCGCCGGGACTCGATCCACGGCCAGTTCCAGGGCACCATCACGGTCGACGAGGCGAACAGCTCCATCGTCGCCAACGGCAACACGATCAAGGTCATCTACGCCAACGACCCCTCCGAGGTCGACTACACGGCGTACGGCATCGAGAACGCCATCCTGATCGACAACACGGGCAAGTGGCGGGACCGCGAGGGCCTCTCCAAGCACCTGCGCCCCGGCATCGACAAGGTCGTCCTGACCGCGCCCGGCAAGGGCGACGTGCCGAACATCGTGCACGGCGTCAACCACGACACGATCAAGCCGGACGAGCAGATCCTCTCCTGCGCCTCCTGCACCACCAACGCCATCGTCCCCCCGCTCAAGGCGATGGACGACGAGTACGGCGTGCTGCGCGGTCACGTGGAGACCGTCCACTCGTTCACGAACGACCAGAACCTGCTGGACAACTACCACAAGGCCGACCGCCGCGGCCGGTCCGCGCCGCTCAACATGGTGATCACCGAGACCGGTGCCGCCTCGGCCGTCGCCAAGGCGCTGCCGGAGCTCAAGGCCCCGATCACGGGCAGCTCGATCCGCGTCCCCGTCCCGGACGTCTCGATCGCCATCCTCAGCCTGCGCCTGGGCCGCGAGACCACCCGCGACGAGGTCCTGGAGTACCTGCGCGACGTCTCGCTGCACTCGCCGCTGAAGCGCCAGATCGACTTCACCACGGCTCCCGACGCCGTCTCGATGGACTTCGTCGGCTCGCGCCACGCCTCCATCGTGGACGCCGGCGCGACCAAGGTCGACGGCGACAACGCGATCCTGTACCTGTGGTACGACAACGAGTTCGGCTACTCCTGCCAGGTCATCCGCGTCGTCCAGCACGTCTCGGGCGTCGAGTACCCGACCTTCCCGGCCCCGGCGGTCTGATCCCGCCCGCGCCCGCACGCGAACGGCGCGCCGCGCTCCCCGAGGGGAGGGCGGCGCGCCGTTCGCGTCGCGCGGTCAGTTCTTGCGCACCGGGCGCAGCGCGCCGGCGGCCGGCTCGACCGGCTCGTCCCGCGCCTCGGCCCAGAGCGAGCGGACGTGGCCGAGGTGGCGCATCATGCACGCCTCGGCGCCCGCCCGGTCCCGGGCGATCATGAGGTCGAGGAGTTCGACGTGCTCCTCGGCGGAGCTGACCAGCTTGCCCGCCTCGTCGAGGCCCGTCAGACCGTAGAGCCGGGACCGCTTGCGCAGGTCGCCCACCGTCTCCACCAGCCGGTCGTTCCCGGACAGCCCGAGGAGGGTGAGGTGGAACTGCCGGTCCGCCTCCAGGTAGCCGATCAGGTTGTGCGCGCGGGCGTTGACGACGATCTCCTCCGCCAGCGGGCGCAGCGCCTCCAGCTGCTCGGCCGTCGCGGTCTCGGTGACCCGGCCGACCGTGGGCACCTCGATGAGCATGCGCAGCTCGGTGCACTGGTCGAGTTCGCGCTCGCTGACCTCGGTGATCCGGAAGCCCTTGTTGCGGACCGGCTCGACGAGGCCCTCGCGGGCCAGGTCGAGCATGGCCTCGCGGACCGGGGTGGCCGACACGCCGAGTTCGGCCGCGAGGCCGGGCGCCGAGTAGACCGTGCCGGGCTTCAGCTCACCGGCCGTGAGGGCCGCGCGCAGCGCGTGGCCCACCTGGTCGCGAAGCCGCTCCTGGGCCTTGATGAGACTGTGCTGCTTCAGGTCACCCACGCCGAATCCTCCGAGATCTCGCAGGCGCCCAGCGTACAATGTCACGTTGCTCAGCCGGTGGCCGCCCGGTGGACCGCGACGGCCACGGCGAGATCCTGCCAGGCCATCCCCACGCTCTTGAAGAGGCGCGGAGCGGGTCCCGGCGGCGGCAGGGCCGGGCCCCGGACGAGATCGGCGAGCGTGCCGGTGAGGTGACCGGGACCGATCGCCCCCTCCGCCTCGGGGATCAGCAGGTCGCCGGCCTCCCGCAGGGCCGCCGTCCGCGCCTCGACCCAGACCTCGGAGCGGCGCACCAGCGCGGTGTCGGTCTCGCGGGCGTCCGGCTCGTGGGAGCCGACGGCGACGACGACCGTCCCGGGCGCCACCCGCCGTCCGTCGAAGAGGGGGGTGCGGGCGGTGGTGCAGCACACCACCAGGTCCTCCTCCGCCACCTCCCCGGCGGTGCCGGTGCGGGTCTCGGGGACGCCGGCCCCCCGGGCGTACCCGGCCAGGGCGGCGGCCCGCCCGGGGTCGCGGGCCACGACGGTGACGGAGGCGAGCTTCCGCACCGCGAGGAGCGCGTCCACGTGGCCGTACGCCTGTGGCCCCGAGCCGAACAACACCACCCGCAACGGCCGCTCGCCCGAGGTGAGGTGACGGACCGCCAGGGCGGAGACGGCGGGGGTGCGCAGCGCGGTGAGCGCGGCGCCGTCGAGCAGGGCGCGGGGCATCAGGGTGGTCCCGTCGAGGAGGAGGTAGCCGCCGGTGATGCGGGGCAGCCCCCGGGCGGCGTTGCCGGGCGCCACCCCGGCGATCTTCACCCCGGCCCAGCCGCCGGCGGCGGCGGGCATGAGCAGCAGCTCGCCGGCCGGGACGGGGACGGCGGAGCGCGGCGGGCAGGCCTCGGGGTCGAGCCCTTCGCGCAGGACCTCCGCGAGGGCCTCGACGGCCGCCGCCGGGGCGAGCAGCCGGGTGACGGCGGCGGCGTCGAGGTACGGAACGGGCGGGGCGCTCACAGCAGGAACCCCGCTCCGAGGGTGTCGTCCGGGTCGAGCGTGAAGTGCGCCGTGCCGGTGCGGTGGGCGGTGCCGGTGACCTCGGTGACGAGCCCTTCGGCGGGGTCGCCGCCGGGGACGGCGCGGCCGGTGAAGACCGTGCCGGCGACGGACTCGTGGGTGAGGACCTGCCCCTCCTTCAGCCGGCCCTCGTCGACGAGGAGGGCGAGCCGGGCGGAGGTGCCGGAGCCGCACGGGGAGCGGTCGACCTGGCCGTCGGCGAAGACGGTGACGTTCCGCTGGCGCGGTCCTTCGGGGGTGTCGGGCAGGTCCTCGTGGAGGATCACGCCGTACACCCCCGAGAGCAGCGGCCCGTCGGGGTGCCAGGTGGCGGGGTGGCCGGCCAGCGCGGTGCGGATCTCCCGTCCCACCCGGGTGAGTTCGGGCAGGGACGCCCCGTCCACGGCGAGGCCGAGCTCGCGGGCGGGGACGGAGGCGTAGCAGGCGCCGGCGTGGGCGAGGTCGACCTCGACGATGCCGAGGCCGGTGGCGACCGGCACCTTCCGGGCGGTGACCCGGGCGGGCACGTTCCGGAAGGTGACGCCGGTGGTGCGGCCGGCGGACCGGTGGACGGTGGCGGTGACCCGGCCGGAGGGCACGTCGACGCGGACCGGGACGTCCCGGTCGCCGTCGCCGGCCGGGACGAGGCCGCTGTCGACGGCCCACGCGGCGAGCGCGATGGTGCCGTGCCCGCAGGCGGTGGAGAAGCCGTCCTTGTGCCAGAAGAGGACGCCGAGGTGGGCGCCGTCGTCGTCGGGCGGGACGACGAACCCGCCGTACATGCCCGCGTGGCCGCGCGGTTCCTGGACGAGGAAGCGGCGCAGCGCGTCCAGGGGGCCGGGGCGGGGGGCGGTGCCGGAGCCGCCGGAGCCGATGGCGGTGGCGCACCGCTCGGCGACGGTGTCGCCGGGGGCGGGCGGCAGGCCGTCGGCGACGATCCGGAAGGGTTCGCCGGCGGTGTGGTAGTCGGTGACGCGGATCCCGTCCGGTCCGGGGACGTCCCGGGCTTCGGCGCTCACAGCAGGAATCCGGCGGGGAAGGGGTCGGTGGGGTCGAGGAAGTACTGGGCGGTGCCGGTGATCCAGGCCCGTCCGGTGACGGTCGGGACGACGGCGGGACGGCCGCCGACGGTGGTCTCGGCGACGAGCCGTCCGGTGAACTCGGTGCCGATGAAGGACTCGTTGACGAAGTCGGTGTCCAGGGCGAGCCGTCCGCGGGCGTGCAGCTGCGCCATCCGGGCGCTGGTGCCGGTGCCGCACGGGGAGCGGTCGAACCAGCCGGGGTGGATGGCCATGGCGTGCCGGGAGCGGGTGGCGTCGGAGCCGGGGGCGGCGAGGTAGACGTGCTTGACGCCCGCGACGGCCGGGTCCTCGGGGTGGACGGGACGGTCGTCGCCCGCGTTGATCGCGTCCATGATGGCGAGCCCGGCGGTGATCAGTTCCTGCTTGTGGGCGCGGTCGAAGGGGAGGCCGAGGGCGTCGAGTTCGACGAAGGCGTAGAAGTTGCCGCCGTAGGCGAGGTCGTAGGTGACGGTGCCGAGGCCGGGGACCTCGGTCTTGAGGTCGAGTCCGACGCTGAAGGCGGGGACGTTGGTGAGGGTGACGGAGCGGGCGGCGCCGTCCTCGACGCGGACGTCGGCGGAGACGAGGCCGGCCGGGGTGTCGAGGCGGACGGTGGTGACCGGTTCGGTCACCGGGACCATGCCGGTCTCGACGAGGACGGTGGCCACGCCGATGGTGCCGTGGCCGCACATCGGGAGCAGGCCGGAGACCTCGACGAAGAGGACGCCGTAGTCGGCGTCGGGGCGGGTGGCGGGCTGGAGGATCGCGCCGCTCATGGCGGCGTGGCCGCGGGGTTCGTACATGAGCAGGGTGCGCAGGGAGTCGCGGTGCTCGATGAAGTGCAGCCGCTTCTCGGCCATGGTGGCGCCGGGGATCACCCCCACTCCTCCGGTGACGACCCGGGTGGGCATGCCCTCGGTGTGGGAGTCCACCGCGTGGTAGACGTGTCGGGTGCGCATGGGCTGTCCTTCTCCCCTCGGATCAGCGGAGACCCTCGGCCAGGGCCTTCTCGGTGGCGGCGCGGACGGCGGCCTCGACGGCGCCGGTGAGCGGCAGGCGCGGGGCGCGGGTGGGGCCGCCGGGGCGGCCGGCGAGGTCCATGGAGAGCTTGATGGCCTGGACGAACTCGGTCTTGGAGTCCCAGCGGTAGAGGCTGTGCAGGGACTTGTAGAGCGGCAGCGCGGTGGCGAGGTCGCCGGCGACGGCGGCGCGGTAGAGGGTGGCCGCGGACTCGGGCAGGGCGTTGGGGTAGCCGGCGATCCAGCCGACGGCACCGGCGATGGCCAGTTCCAGGAGGACGTCGTCGGCGCCGATCAGGAGGTCGAGCCCGGGGGCGAGCTCCGCGATCTCGTAGGCGCGGCGGACGTCGCCGCTGAACTCCTTGACGGCGACGATGTTCCCGTCGGCGTGGAGGCGGGCGAGGAGGGCCGGGGTGAGGTCGACCTTGGTGTCGATGGGGTTGTTGTAGGCGACGACCGGCAGTCCCGCCCGGGCGACTTCGGCGTAGTGGGCGCGGACGGCCTCCTCGTCGGCGCGGTAGGCGTTGGGCGGCAGGAGGAGGACGGAGCCGGCGCCGGCCTCGGCGGCCTGCTCGGCCCAGCGGCGGGACTCGGCGGAGCCGTAGGCGGCGACGCCGGCCATGACGCGGGAGCCGTCGCCCGCGGCGGCGACGGCGGTGTGGACGACCGCGGCGCGTTCGGCGTCGGTGAGGGTCTGGTACTCGCCCAGCGAGCCGTTGGGGACGACGCCGTCGCAGCCGTTGGCGAGGAGCCAGCGGACGTGCTCGGCGTAGGCGTCGAGGTCGACGGAGAGGTCCTCGCGCAGCGGCAGGGTGGTGGCGACCATGATGCCGTGCCAGGGGCGGGTGCGGGTGTCGGTCATCGTGACGTACTCCTTTGTAGTGTGTGACATTTTACTAGGGGGTGTGCGGCGGCCACAAGGGTGTGACCGCCGGGAAAAGGGCTAGTCGGCGGGGAGTTCCGCGAGCTGCCCGAGGCGTACGGGGCAGGCCAGCGGGCGGCGGTCGGCGACGGCCCCGCCACCGGCGAGCGCGGCGACGGCCGGACCGCACATGCGGCCCTGGCACCAGCCCATCCCGGCCCGGGTCAGCAGCTTGACGGTGCGGGCGTCGGTGGCTCCCAGCTCCTCGACCGCCTCGCGGACCCGCGCGGCGGGCACTTCCTCGCAGCGGCAGACCGCCGTCTCCTCGCGCAGCCAGCCGGTCCAGCCGGCGCCGGGGCGGTGGGCGGCGCCCATCGCGTCGGCGAAGGCCCGCAGCCGGTCCCGGCGCCGGGCGAGACCGGTGGGGACGGTCCGGCCGGCCACCGCGTGGGCGGCGATCTCCCCCTCGGTCAGGGCGAGTCGGGCTCCTCCGACGCCCCCGGTCTCGCCCGCCGCCCAGACGCCGGGCACCGAGGTGCGCAGGCCCGGGGTGAGGACGAGGGCGGCGGTCCCGTCGGCGGCGGTGCGGGTGGCACAGCCGAGGGCAGTGGCGAGGGAGAGCTCGGGGACCAGGCCGTGGCCGACGGCGAGCGCGTCGCAGGGGATACGGCGGCCGGTGCCGGGCACGGGCCGCCAGTCGCGGTCGAGCCGGGCGACGGTGACCGCCTCGACCCGGTCGGTGCCGTGCGCCTCCACGACGGCGTGCCGGAGCAGCGGGCGGACCCGGTGGCGGAGCAGCGCCCCGCCGTACAGGGCGCCTTCGGCGAGCTTGGCCGGGTTGCGCAGCAGGGTGCCGGTGTGGCGGGCGTAGGCGCCGTACCCGGCGGCCTCGACGACGGCGGGCACCCGGGCCCCGGCGGCGGCCAGCGAGCCGGCGACCGCGAGCAGCAGGGGTCCGCTGCCCGCGACGACGACGCGGCGGCCGGGCAGCACCAGCCCGCTCTTGAGCATGGCCTGGGCTCCCCCGGCGCCGACGACGCCGGGCAGGGTCCAGCCGGGGAAGGGGAGCTGGCGCTCGTACGCCCCCGTGGCGAGCAGCACGGCGCGGGCCCGGACGGGCTCCCCGGCGGCGTCTTCGGTCCGGGCGCGCACCGTCCAGTCGGTACCGGAGCCGGTGACGCTCCATACCTGATGCTCCGCCAGGTACCGTACGCGGCCCGCGCGTTCGTGGGCGCGCAGCTCGGCCTCGCGGCCGGCGAAGGCGGCCCAGTCGTGGTGCAGGGCCTGCGGGCGGGTGGCGCCGAGGGCGGGGTCGGGGTGGCGGTAGTACTGGCCGCCGGGGCGGACGCCCGCGTCGAGCAGGGTGACTGTCAGGCCGAACGAGGCGGCCGTGACGGCGGCGGCGAGTCCGGCCGGGCCCGCGCCGACGACCGCGAGGTCGGCGGGGGCGGTCCGGGGGTCAGACGGCGAGGTCGTCATGGCCGGTTCCCTCCTGGCTGGTGACGAGGCCGCCGGGGCGGGCGGGGACGAGGCAGGCGCGGCGGTTGGGGGTGCCGTCGACGGTGACCAGGCAGTCGAAGCACTGGCCGATCCCGCAGAAGGCGCCGCGGGGTTCTCCGCCGTGCCGGGTGGTGCGCCAGGCGAGGACGCCGGCGCCCCACAGGGCGGCGGCGACCGTCTGCCCGGCGGCGGCCGGGACGTCCCGCCCGTCGAAGCGGAAGGTGAAGGTCTCCTGGGGCGCGCCGCCGACGAGGGCGCGCGGGGTGCGGCGGCTCAACTCTGCTGCTCCTGGGTCAAGGCGTCCGCGGGCCCGTAGTCGCGCTCGGGGCGGAACGGTGCGGGATCGAGCGGGGGTTCGGCGCCGGTGAGGGCGGCGGCGACGAGGGCGCCGGTGGCGGGGGCGAGGCCGATGCCCGCCCCTTCGTGGCCGCAGGCGTGGTGGAGGCCGGGGACGCGCGGGTCGGGGCCGATCGCCGGCAGGTGGTCGGGGAGGTAGGGGCGGAAGCCGTGGTAGGCGCGGAGCACCTGGACGCCGGCGAGGACCGGGAAGAGCCGGGCGGCCTGGGCGGCGAGCCGGCGCAGGGCCTCGGTGGAGAGCGAGCGGTCGAAGCCGACGCGCTCGCGGGTGGCGCCGACGAGGACCGGGCCCGCGGGGGTGCCCTCGACGACGGCGGAGGACTGGAGGGCGGCGGAGCCGCTGGCCACGTCGGCGATGTAGTCGGCGGCGTAGACCTTGTGCCGGACGATCCGCGGCAGGGGTTCGGTGACGAGGACGAAGCCCCGGCGGGGCAGGACCGGCAGGGGGACGCCGGCGAGGCGGGCGACCTCGCCGCCCCAGGTGCCGGCGGCGTTGACGACGGCGGGGGCGAGGAGTTCGCGCCGCGCGGTGCGCACGCCCCGGACGGCTCCGGCCGGGCCGCGGAGGACCGCGGTGACCTCCTCGCCGAGGTGGAGCGCGGCGCCGGAGGCGGCGAGCAGCCGGGCGGCGGCCTGCGCGGGCTGGACCTGGGCGTCCTGCGGGTAGTGGAAGCCGCCGGCCAGGCCGGGGGCGAGGTGGGGTTCGAGGTCGGCGAGCCGGTCGGCGGGGATCTCCGCGGCGGTGACGCCGGCTGCCCGCTGGCCCTCCGCGAAGGAGCGGAGGGCCGTGAGGGCGGACTCGTCGGGCGCCACGACGAGCCCGCCCTTGGGCTCGTACTCGGTCTCCGGCGGGAGTGTGGCGGAGAGGTCGCGCCAGAGTCTCGTGGACAGCAGCGCGAGGTCGAGCTCGGGGCCCGCCTCCTTGTCGGAGACGAGCAGGTTGCCTTCCCCGGCGCCGGTGGTGCCGCCCGCGACGGGACCGCGGTCGACCACGGCGACGGTGAGTCCGGAGCGGGCCGCGTAGTAGGCGCAGGCGGCTCCGACGACGCCGGCGCCGATGATCACGACGTCCGGGGAGTGTCTCTTGGGCACGGCAGTAATATGTCACATTCTTCAAGCGCTGCCCAGCCCCTTCCGGGGCCGGGCGGCGGGTGGTTCACCGGACGGGGCGGACGGGCCGTCAGCTGCGCAGCGGACCCTCGCAGCGGAAGCCGGAGGTGCCCGCCACGCGGTTGCTCCAGATGTCCACGGGGCCGAAGGAACAGTTCATGTCGGCCAGGTTGTTGGAGGCGGCGCCGGCCCGGTCGAGGAGGAAGTAGTCGACCGTCTCCGACATGTCCTTGAAGACCCTGTCGGGGTTGCCCGCGTCCGCCAGGTTGGCCGTGATCCGGCCGGTGCAGACGAAGCGCCGCTTGCCCGGCTCCCCCGCCTCCGCGCAGTCGGGGGTGTTCTGGGTGGCGGCGGCGAAGGAGGCGCGGACGGCGGCCACGTCCCAGTCCTTCAGGTGGCCGTTGGCGGTGTAGGTGGTGTTCGGCACGAAGAGCTGGTCGACCCGGGCGATCTGGGCGTCCAGGAAGCGGTCGTACGCCTGCTGGAGGCCGGGGTCCGCGCTGAGCCGCTCGCGCCAGGCGTCGTAGCCGGCCACGTCGTCGCCCCGCAGGTGGGTGTACATCTCGCGGATCAGGCCCGGGCGCTCGGTCCACAGGAACTCGAAGAAGGTGCCCGCGTAGTTGTAGAAGCGGAAGCCGTCGCCGTCGTAGGTGGCGTGCAGGATCTGGCGGAGGTTCATCCGGGGACCGCCGCCCGCGGTGTCGTTGATGATCCCCCGGACCAGCGACTTGCGCACGGCGATGCCGTCGTCCCGGGTGGCGCCGTCGAAGAACTCGGCGGTGCCCTCGTCCATGAAGGTCGTCCGGTCGCCCTGGTACCAGGGACCCTGACCGAAGAAGCCGGGGACGGCGAAGCGCCCGTTGAGGTAGTGGGTGTACTCGTGGCGGAACAGCTCCTCCAGGGTGAGGGAGGAGTCCTGCGGGACGCGGCGCTGGTAGGTGTAGAAGGTGGCGCCGTTCTCGATGTAGATGCCGCCGTTGTTCGTGTCGTACCCGGTGAGGATCGGGTGGTAGTTCTCGTAGTCGGCGCGCGAGCCGTACAGCACGATGTTCAGGGTGGTGTTGGGGTCGCCGGCCAGCGGCTGCTCGCTGCCGACCACCCGGTGGAACTGTGCCTTGACCTGCTTGCTCGCGTAGTAGAGCTGGTCGACGGTGGCCCGGTCGAGGCCGGTGCGGACCTTGAGGGCGGCGCCGGTGCCGGTGTCGTAGGTGTAGGTGTAGGGGAAGATCCGGGCCTCGATGTCGGCCTTGCAGACGCCGTACGGGGCACAGGCGCCGTAGTAGTTCAGCCAGGAGACGACCTTGGCCCAGGGCTGGCTGCCGCTGCCCCAGGCGGACTCGACCGTGCCGAGCATCGCGCCGAGGTCGGTGACGATGCCGGACCGCAGACCGGAGACCTCGCCGAAGCGGCCGTACTCGCTCAGCGCGTCGCGGACGACCCAGGCGTTGGCGGTGCCCTTGAGGTGGGTGTGGCCGGCGAACGCCTTGAAGGCGGCGCGGTAGGCCGGGTCGGCGGCGACGGCGGCGTGGAAGGCGGTGTCCCGGTTGCCGGGGTAGACGCCCAGGTAGTTGACGGAGAGCGCGGCGAGGGCGGCGCCCGCCCAGGTCGGGTCCAGGTTCGTCGCGGTGTGCGACGGGTCCATGGTGGCGAGCACCTTGGTGATGAGGCCGAGCTGGTGCTGGCGCAGGCCGGGGGCGCTGCCGGCGTTGAGGGCCTCGCGCAGCGTGCGGGCGTTGGAGGCGGTGACGTCGAAGGTGCGGGCGGCGGAGCCGAAGGCGGCGATGGCGCGGCGCATGGCGTCGACGGTCGGGGCGTCGGTGACGTCGATCTCGGTGCGCGAGAAGTCGTGGTAGGCGACCGCGTGCAGGTAGGTGAACATCTCCTCCAGGTGGGAGGAGTTGCGGCCGTCGTGGGAGGCGGCCAGGCCGGATATCCGGTGGGCGACGGCCTGGACGTGGGCGTCGGACATGACGGGGGCGAGGCGGGCGTCCCAGGTCCAGATCAGGCCGTTGAGACAGCCCTCGGCGGTGACGGCGGGGTCGGCGAGGAAGTCGGCGAAGGCCGCCGGGGAGAGACCGGTGACGCCGTCGAGGGTGCAGGGGACGCCCGCGAGGGTGGCGGAGGGCCCCGCCCAGAGCCCGCTCCGCTCGGCCGTCGCCTTGGCGTCGGCCTTCTTGGCCTGGCCGGGGACGCGGCCCCGGGTGTCGCCCGTGCCGCCGGGGGCGGGGGCCGGGGAGGGCGTGGCCGTACGGGCCTTGGCGAATCGTTCCACCTCGTCGAAGGGGTTCGGCTGGGCGGCGGTGGGCGCGAAGGGTCCGGGGACGGCGGCGGCCTCAGTGCGAGGGGCGGGGGCCTCGGCCGCCCGGGTCGCGGCCTGACCGGCGGAGGCCACGAGGGTCACCGCGATGGCGGTGGCGAGGAGGGAGGAGCGCACGACTCTGTGCTGGGACACGAGGTCTCCTGATGAGGATGGGGATGCGGGGGGTGCGGGGTCGATCACGGGAAGCCGAACGGGAGTTGACGGAGAGGCATCCGTCCGCCGCACGAGCTGTAACATAGTAATGTGAAATTGCACTGACAACCCCTGTGTGCGGGTCAGTTGCGACGACGGGCGTCCGCCTCCGTGACGGGGAACGGGGGGAGGCGGACGCCCGGCCCTCCCCCGGCCGCCCGCCTCCCTCCTCCGGCGCAGGTCAGAGCGGTGGCGGCGGTACGGGACCGAGCCCCGGCGCCGTCGGCCGCGGCCCCTTCACCGCGTCCGCCGCCCGCTGCCGGGCCACCGCCGCGAGGGCCGCGTCACCGATCGCGTCCGCCAGCCGGGCCCTCCCCAGCCAGTTGTACGGACTGTCCGGGCGCAGCCCGTCCCGCTCGCTCAGCAGCAGCCGGGCCCGGTCGTGCTCCCCGGCGGCGAGCGCCGACTCCAGCAGCGTCCGCTGCACGGCGTCCCGTTGGGCGTGGCTGCCGCCGAAGACCTGGAGCCGGCGCCGCACCGGCCACAGCAGCTCCACCACGGCGGCGTGGTCGCCGCGCCCGTGGGCCACCAGCGCCTCGCAGACCGGCAGCCCGACCTCGGCCGTCATCGCGTGGTTGGACAGGGTCCGCCGCGCGCCGTCCCCCTCGCCCTCCGCCAGCCACCGCCGCCGGTCGGCCACCAGCGCCTCGGCCCGCCCGATCCGGCCCGCCCCCACGTACGCCATCACCGCGTGGGCGTCGTTGAAGGCGTAGAACGGCGGATCCGCCCGCCCGGCCCACGCGTCGGCGAGCCGCGCCCAGCGCTCCGGCTCCTCGCGGCCGGCGAGCCGCAGCCGCCACAACAGCGCGGCGGCGTCGAGGAGTTCCATGGCGAGCCCCGCCGACTCCTCGTGGTGGACGGCCGCGTCGTAGACGCGCAGCGCCGTCTCCTCGGCGCCCGCCTCCAGGGCGTACAGCGCGTAGTGCCACCAGTTGTGCACGGTCAGGTAGTTGCCGCGCGCCCAGTCCCCCGCCCTCCCGTCGAGGAAGGCGACCCCCTCGGCGACCCGGCCCTGCATCTCGTACGTGTGGGTCACCGCGTGCACGGCCCACACGTCCCCCGGGTGCCGCTCGACCGCCGCCAGGCCCGCCTCCTCCGCACGCCGGTAGTGCCCGGACTCCTCCAGGCCGAAGGCGTACATGCCGAGCAGCGGCCCCCGGTGCTCGTCGGCCCTCCCCCACGCCGACAGGGCGCCGCCGATCCGGTCCCGCAGCCGCACCGCGTCCCCGGTGAGGAAGTCCAGCTGGTGCCCGGCGAAGAGCGCGAGCGCGTCCCTCGGGTGGGCGAGGCTCAGCTCCTCCAGGAGGTCGCCCGCCCCGTGCAGGTCCCCGGCGAGGCACGCCCCCGCCGCCGCCACGTGGAGCCGCTCGCGCGCGGGCAGGGCCGTGGCGTCGCGGCCGGCCAGCCAGCGCTCGAAGCGCGTCCGGGCCGCCGCGGCGCCGGTGTGTTCGGTGCCGAGCACCCCCAGATAGGCGGCGAAGGCCTGGGCGTCGGGCGACTCCGGACTCGCCGCGAGGGCGTCTTCGACGGCCGGGGCCACCTCGGGCCGGAAGAAGAGCAGGGCCTCGACGGCCCGGTCCAGATGGGCCGCGCCCTCGGGGGTGCAGTCGTGCAGGGTGTTGCCGTAGCGGTCGGTCGCCAACGCGGGTCCTCACCTCGGTTCCTCGTACTGCCCGGGCCCGGACGGGCCGCCGCCGGGCCGCACAGGCGGCGCCCGCGCGGCCGTCCGGGAGCGCGCCGGGCCGGGCGGCGCCCCTCCCGGCAGCACCGGGAGCGTGCCCCGTCCGCCCCCGCCCCACTCCGCCCGCGCCCCGCGGGCACCGGCGGCGCCGGACGGCACGGCCTCCCCGAAGGGCCGGACCGGCGGCATGATCCACTGGCTCGTGCACCGCAGGGCGCGGTGCACGAGGAGAGTGAACACGATGTCCGTCGCCGACACCGCCGCCGTCCGGGTCCGTCCCGTCCGGAAGGAGGACTTCGACCAGTGGCGCGCCCTCTACCGGGGCTACGCCGAGTTCTACCGGGTCGAGCAGACCGAGGAGGCCGCCCGCCTCGTCTGGTCCTGGATCCACGACCCGGCGCACGAGGTGGAGGGACTGGTGGCCGAGGGCACCGGGGGGCGGCTCGTCGGACTGGCGCACTTCCGGCCCTTCGCGCGCCCCCTGTCCGCGACCGTGGGCGGCTGGCTCGACGACCTCTTCGTCGACCCGGCGAGCCGGGGCACCGGCGCGGCCGACCTGCTGCTGGCCGCGCTGCGCGGGATCGGCGCGGAGCGCGGCTGGAGCGTCGTCCGCTGGATCACGGCCGACGACAACCACCGCGCCCGCTCCAAGTACGACCAGGTGGCCACGCGCACGATGTGGATCACGTACGACATGGCCCCCGAGGCCTGATCCGCCGCTCCGCTAGCGGAGTTCCTCCGCCACGACCGCCGCGGCGGCCGCCACCAGTTCGTCCACGCCCCCGGCCTCCGGTTCGGAGCGGGTGGTGAGGACGGAGAGGAGGATCGGGCCGCCGTCCGGCGGCCAGGTGACGCCGACGTCGTTGTTGCCGCCGTACTTGCCGCCGCCGGTCTTGTCCGCGACGGTCCAGTCCGCCGGGAGGCCCTTGCGGAAGCGGGTGGTGCTGGTCGTGTTCCGGAGCAGCCAGTCGGTGAGGAGGGCGCGGTCGGCCGGTTCCAGGACGCGGCCGAGGACGAGCCTGCCGTAGGTCCGGGCGATGGCGCGCGGGGTGGTGGTGTCGGTGGTCCGCCACGGTTCGGCGGAGTTCAGCTCGGGCTCCCAGCGGTCGAGCCGGGTGACCGGGTCCCCGGTCGAGCGGGCGAAGCGGGTGATCGCGGTGGGGCCGCCCAGCTCGCGCAGGAGCAGGTTGCCGGCGGTGTTGTCGCTGAAGCGGATGGTCGCGTCGCAGAGTTCGGCGACGGTCATGCCCCGGGCGATGTTCTCGGGCGACTCGGTCACCGGGGACCAGCCGGAGCGCTCGACGTAGGCGGCCGTGTAGGAGACGCGGCGGGCCAGGAAGCTTCCGTCGTGGTCGAGGTCGCGCAGGACCGCGGCGACGGCGAGGGTCTTGAAGACCGAGCACATCGGGAAGCGTTCGCGGTCCCGGTGGGCGAGGGTGCGGCCGGTGCGCACGTCGTGGGCGTACACGCCGAGACGGGCGTCGTGCCGCTCCTCCAGGGCGCGGAGGCGGGCGGCGGCGCGCTCCCCGGCGCGGCCGGCCGGCGCGGTTAAGGCCCGGGCGGGGCCGGCGGCGGCGAGGCCGAGGGCCGCGGTGAGCGCCGTGCCGGCGCCGAGGGCGAGGGCGGTCCGGCGGGAGGCGCCGGGGTGCTGGGGGTACACGGACGTCCTTTCGAAGGTGATCGTTTCCGCAGGGGACCACGCGGGACGCCCGCGGGCGGTTGCGACACCCCCGGTTACCTGACGGTATGTGTTTCGGTGTTCACTGTCCGATCATGGACCTGGAGCACAGTGCTCCGCGCGTTTCGAGAGGACACGGATGTCATTTCGTGAGGGGGAAAGCGGCTCGGCCCCGACCCTGATCCAGTCGGTGCGCCGGGCCGTACGACTGCTGGACGAGCTGGAGCGGCGCGGCGGCACGGGAAGCGCCAAGCAACTGGCCCGCGAGGCGCTGCTGCCGCTGCCGACGGCGTACCACCTGCTGCGGACGCTGGTCCACGAGGGACTCGTCCGCAACGACAACGGCGCCTACCGGCTCGTCTCGCCGCTGCGCAGGGGCACCGGCACCGCCGCCCACGAGCCCGCGCTCGGGATCCGGGCCTGGGTGGACGCCCTGAGCCTGGAGCTGGACGCGGCCGTCTACTTCGTCCAGTACCGCGACGGGGAGGTGGAGCTCGGGGCCGTGTCGGACAACCCGGCGCGGCCGCCGGTCCAGGAGTGGGCCGCCTTCAAGGCCACGGCCCACGCCCACGCCGCCGGCCAGAGCCTGCTGCTCCAGCTGGAGCCGGAGCAGCGCCGCGAGCACCTGAGCCGCCACCCGGTGGCGGAGCTCACCGCGCACACGGTCGCGACGCGGCGCGACTTCGAGCGGCGGCTCGCGGCGCTGCCGCGGCGGCTGCCGGTCCTGGAGCACCAGGAGTACGCGCTCGGGGCGGCCTGCGCGGCGGTGCCGATCACCGTGGGCGCGGAGACGGCCGCGGTGGCCCTGTCGATCCCCGCCGCCGAGGGCGCGCGGCTCCGGGGGCTCGCGGACCGGCTCCAGCGGCGGGCGGAGCAGGTGCTGATCTCCCAGACCTTCGCGGTGGCCGCGCAGGGACACGAGCCTTGACCGGGCGTCCGCGGGACAGGGGGGTCCGGCGGAGGTGAGGGCAGCGGGGCGGAAGCAGGGGCGTCGCCGAGGAATCGGCGACGCCCCTTTCGCATGCCCGCCGCACGTCAGGATACCCCCACCCGTATATGGGCACCCCTTCGGCGACTGTGACGCCTGATACCCAGGGGGGTATTTGACGAGACGCGGCGGGGCCCCGTACGGTCAGAGCCATCAATACCCAGGGGGGTATCCGACACTCACGGGAGGCCCGTTGTGTTCTTCGCCCAGTACTACCTCGACTGCCTGTCCCACGCCTCGTACCTGATCGCCGACGAGGGCACGGGGCAGGCGGTGGTGGTCGACCCGCGCCGGGACGTCTCCGAGTACCTCGCGGACGCCTCCGCGCACGGCCTCACCGTCGTCGGGGTGATCAACACCCACTTCCACGCCGACTTCGTCGCCGGCCACCTGGAACTGGCCGACCGGACCGGCGCCTGGATCGGCTACGGCCGGCGGGCGGAGACCGAGTACCCGATCCGCGCGCTCCGGGACGGCGAGCGGATCACCCTCGGCGACGTCGTCCTGGAGATCATGGAGACCCCCGGCCACACCCCGGAGTCGGTCAGCGTCCTGGTGTACGAGCACGCCGACGACACCGTCCCGTACGGGGTGCTGACCGGCGACGCGCTGTTCATCGGCGACGTCGGCCGGCCCGACCTCCTCGCCTCCGTCGGCGTGACCGCCGAGGAGCTGGGCGCGATGCTGCACGACAGCGTCCAGAACAAGCTGATGGGCCTGCCCGACGAGGTCCGGGTCTTCCCCGCGCACGGCGCCGGCTCGTCCTGCGGCAAGAGCCTCTCCACCGAGAAGTCCTCCACCATCGGGGAGCAGCGGGCCACCAACTACGCCTGCGCCCCCATGGACCGGGACGCCTTCGTCGCCCTGGTGACCGCCGGGCAGTCCACCGCCCCGGGCTACTTCGCCTACGACGCCGACCTCAACCGCAGGGACCGGCGGCTCTACGACTCCGCCACCGCCGCGCGGGCCCTGACGACCGCCGAGTTCACGGCCCTGCGGGCCGCCGGCGCGGTCGTGGTCGACGCCCGCGACCCGCAGGAGTTCGCGGCCGGGCACCTGCGCGGGGCGGTGAACGTGCCGGCCGACGGGCGGTTCGCCGAGCAGGCGGGCACCGTCCTCGACCCGGCCGACCGGCTCGTCGTCATCGCGCCGGAGCAGCGCGAGGAGGAGGTCGTCACCCGCCTCGCCCGCGTCGGCTTCGACCGCGCCGAGGGCTACCTCCCCGACCCGGAGACCGCCATGGAGGCCCTCGCCGACGAGGTCGCCCCGGCGAGCCGGGTCACCGCCGCCCGGCTGCGGGCCGCGCTCGCCGGCGAGCGGCCGCCGCTCGTCATGGACGTGCGCACCTGCGGCGAGCGCGAGGCGAACGGCTTCATCGACGCGGCCCTGCACATCCCGCTGAACGAACTCCCCTCCCGCACCGGCGAACTCCCCGCCGACCGGCCGCTCGTCGTGCACTGCGCCGGCGGCCACCGCTCCTCCATCGCCGCCAGCCTGCTCCGCCGGCGCGGCTTCCGGGACGTCTCCGACGTCCTCGGCGGCTACGCGGCCTGGGCGCTGACCGCGCCGGACCGCCCCGCCGCCTGACGGCACCCGCGCCGCACGCGTGCGCGCACGCGCCCACCCGCATTCCGCGCACCTCCTCACCCTTCACCCCCTCCCTCACGAACGGAGCCGCCTCGCCATGAGCGCCACCCCCGCCTCCCTCGCCCCCGCCGTCCTGCACCGCCTCGTCCAGGAGGGCAGGGCCCCGCGGCTGCTCGA
Organism: Streptomyces sp. NPDC058758; assembly: GCF_042746075.1. Taxonomy (NCBI): domain Bacteria; kingdom Bacillati; phylum Actinomycetota; class Actinomycetes; order Kitasatosporales; family Streptomycetaceae; genus Streptomyces; species Streptomyces sp. NPDC058758. The sequence goes on from NZ_JBHYPS010000024.1 coordinate 102,567, forward strand.
CGTGCGCACCCCGGGCGAGTTCCGCACCGTCCACATCCCGGGCTCGTACAACGTCCCCCTGCACACCCTGCGCGAGCACCGCGCGGAGCTGCTCTCGCACCTGGACGAGGAGGTCGTGCTCGTCTGCCGCTCCGGCCAGCGGGCCCGCGAGGCGGAGCAGGCCCTCGCCCAGGCAGGACTGCCGAACCTCCGCGTCCTGGACGGCGGCATGAACGCCTGGGAAGCGGCCGGGGCGCCGGTCGAACGCGGCCCCGAGCGATGGGACATGGAACGCCAGGTCCGCCTCGTCGCCGGCTCCATCGTCCTCGTCACCGGACTCGTCGGCATCGCCGTCCCCGGCGCCCACCTCGTCGGCACCGCGATCGGCGCCGGCCTCACGTACGCCGCCCTCAGCAACTCCTGCGCCATGGGCGTGCTGCTGTCCAAGCTCCCCTACAACCGAGGCCCCCGCACCGACATCCGCACCGTCGTCGCGGAGCTGCGGAGCGCGTCGTGACCGCCCTCATCGTCGCGGCCTCCCTGCTCATCGGCGTCAGCCTCGGCGTCCTCGGCGGCGGAGGCTCCATCCTCACCGTCCCGATCCTGGTCTACCTCGCCGGACAGGACACCAAGGAGGCCATCGCCACCTCCCTGTTCGTGGTCGGCGTCACCAGCCTCGCCGCCCTCGTCCCGCACGCGCGGGCCCACCGGGTGCGGTGGCGGACCGGCCTGTTCTTCGGCGCGTTCAGCATGGCCGGCGCCTACGGCGGCGGACGCCTCGCCGAATACATCCCCGGCACCGCCCTGCTCATCGCCTTCGCGCTGATGATGCTCGCCACCGCCTACGCGATGCTCCGCCGGCCCCGCCCCGCCGGCGAGCCCAAGGCCCGGCGGGGCGACCTCCCGCTCAAGCACATCGCCGTCGAGGGCCTGCTCGTCGGCGCCGTCACCGGCCTGGTCGGCTCCGGCGGAGGCTTCCTCGTCGTCCCCGCCCTCGCCCTCCTCGGCGGCCTGCCCATGGGCATCGCCGTCGGCACCTCGCTCCTCGTCATCGCGATGAATTCCTTCGCCGGACTCGCCGGACACCTCTCCGGCGTGACGATCGACTGGGGCCTCGCCCTGACCGTCACCACGGCAGCCGTCCTCGGCAGCCTGATCGGCGCCCGCCTCACCGGGCGCGTCCCGCAGCAGGTCCTGCGCAGGGCCTTCGGCTGGTTCGTCGTCGCCATGGGCGTCTTCGTCCTCACCCGGCAGCTCGACTCCGGCCTCTGGACCCACCCCGCCACCTGGGCGGTCCTGGGCGCGGCGGGAACGGCGACGGCGGCGGCCGGGGCCGTCCGGCGGGCCAGGAGCCGTACCGTGGCGACCCGCGAGTAGCTCCTACCGATACCGTCCGATTTAATACCCTAGGGGGTATCCTGGGGCAGGGGGGTGACACACGAAGGAGGACTGCCGTGCAGGTCGACGAAGAGGCGATGGCGCCGGTGCTCAACCGGCTGCGGCGCGCCCAGGGTCAGCTGGCCGGGGTGATCGCGATGGTCGAGGCGGGCCGCGACTGCAAGGACGTGGTGACCCAGCTGGCCGCCGTCTCCAAGGCCCTGGACCGGGCCGGGTTCAAGATCGTCGCCAGCGGGATGCGGCAGTGCCTGTCCGACGCGTCGGCCGACACCCCGCCGATGACCGAGGCGGAGCTGGAGAAGCTCTTCCTCGCCCTGGCCTGAACCCCGCCGCGCCGACCCGGCGACCCGGGCCCCCGTGCGCCGACCCGGCGGCTCCGGGCCCGCGCACGGGGGTCCGGCGGGGGCCGCGCCTCCTATGCTGACCTGGTACGGAAACACCAGGCCACGGATGGCACGCGATCAAAGGGGCACCCCGCTCGATGAGCCCGAAGCAGCAGCGCGGAGAAGTCACCGTCGAGCGCGTCCTCGACGCCGCGCTCGACCTCTACGCGCGCGAGGGGGAGGCGGGTCTCACCGTCGCCGCCCTGACCCGGCTGAGCGGGGTCAGCACCGGCAGCGTCTACCACCACTTCGGCAACCTCCACGGAGTGATCAGCGCCCTCGCCCTGCGCTGGCTCGGCCGCCTGGTCGGCGAACTCGCCACCGCCCTGACCGCCCACCAGGACGCCCGCTCCGGCATCGAGGCCGTCGTCCACGCCTATCTGGGCTTCGTCCGCACCCAGCCGGCCGCCGCCCGCCTCCTGCACTCCCCCTTCGCGGACCAGGAGGGCACCGCGCGCGCCGCCGAGATCCGGGACAACCAGGAGGCCCGGCTCACCCCGATCGAGCACTGGCTCGACGGCCACCGCAAGGCGGGCGAGCTGGCCGACCTCCCGACCCCGGTCATCGAGACCCTCGTCCTCGGCCCGGTCATCGGCCTGGCCCGCCGCTGGCTCACCCTCGGCGACGTCGACCTCGAAGAGGCCACCCGCCTGCTCCCCGACCGGATCTGGCGCTCCGTCAGCCCCTGACCGGAGACGCGCCCTACGGGCCCGGCGGGACCGCCGGGCCGCCCGGCGGGACCGGGGCGGCGCCGTCCGCGACTCCGCCGGCCGTGCCGTCGGCGGTGCCCGGGCCGATGCGCAGCTCGAAGTCGCCGTCGTACTTCTCGTGTCCTGCGATCACCGCGACCCCGACAACCTCCTCCCCGACCCGGCCCCGCACGATCAGCGGGTCCTCGCGCAGGTCCCGCATGAGCGCCACGCACATCCCGATCATCACGAGCACGAACGGGGCGGCGACCAGGATCGTCAGGTTCTGCAGGCCCGCCAGGGCGTCGCCCTGGCCGTCGCCGATGAGCAGCATGATCGCGGCGACGGCTCCGGTGACCACGCCCCAGAAGACCACCACCGGGCGGGTCGGCTCCATCGCGCCGCGCTGCGACAGGGTGCCCATGACGATGGAGGCCGCGTCCGCGCCGGAGACGAAGAAGATGCCGACGAGGACCATCACGAGCAGGCTCATCACCCCCGTCAGCGGGAACTCCTGGAGCAGTCCGAAGAGCTGCCCCTCCGGGGTCGTCTCGCCCCCGAGCTCGCCCTGCTCGCTCAGCCGCATCGCCGTCCCGCCGAAGATCGCGAACCAGACCAGGCTGACCGCGCTCGGCACCAGGATGACGCCGCCGATGAACTGGCGGATCGTCCGGCCCCGGCTGATGCGGGCGATGAACATGCCGACGAAGGGCGTCCACGAGATCCACCACGCCCAGTAGAAGACGGTCCAGCTGCCGAGCCAGCCGTGGATGTCGTCCCCGCTGGTGGCCTCGGTGCGGCCGGCCAGCTGGGGCAGGTCGCCGACGTAGGCGGCGATGGAGGTCGGCAGCAGGTCGAGGACGATGATCGTGGGGCCCGCGACGAAGACGAAGACGGCCAGCAGCAGCGCCAGCACCATGTTGGTGTTGGAGAGCCACTGGATGCCCTTCTCCACGCCGGAGACGGCCGACAGCACGAAGGCCACCGTGAGGACGGCGATGATGCCGACGAGCAGGCCGGTGCCGGTCTTCTCCATCCAGCCCAGCTCCTCCACGCCGCTGCCGATCTGGAGCGCGCCGAGGCCCAGCGAGGCCGCCGAGCCGAAGAGGGTGGCGAAGATGGCGAGGATGTCGATGACCCGGCCGGGGCTGCCGAACGCCCGGCGCTCGCCCATCAGCGGCACGAAGACGGCGCTGATGGTCTGCCGCCGCCGCCGGCGGAAGGTCGAGTAGGCGATGGCCAGGCCGACCACGGCGTAGATCGCCCACGGGTGGAGCGTCCAGTGGAACAGCGTGGTGGCCATCGCCGTCTCCATCCGCTCGGCCGAGTCCACCGGGGACGTGCCGGGAGGCGGGGTGCCGTAGTGGGCGAGCGGTTCGCTCACGCCGTAGAACATCAGGCCGATGCCCATGCCGGCGCTGAACATCATGGCGATCCAGGAGACCGTGCGGAACTCCGGGCCCTCGCCCTCCTGGCCGAGGGTGATCCGGCCGTACCGGCTGATCGCCAGCCACAGCGCGAAGACGACGAACCCCGAGGCGGCCAGCATGAACGCCCAGCCGCCGTCCCGGATCAGCCCGTCGAGCAGGCTGCTGGAGACCGACTCCAGGCTGTCCGTGGCCGTCGCGCCCCAGACGACGAACGCCAGGGTGAGCACGGCGGTGACGCCGAAGACGACCGGGTCGGTCCGGGCGGGGTGGCGGTGGCCGTGATCGGGCAGGTCCGCCGTCACCCGCAGGGCGCCCCGCCCGGTCCCGCCCCCGCCACCCTGCCGACCGCCGTCCGGCTCCTGTCCGTCTTGAGCCATCTAGAGCCCCTTTCCCCGGCAAACGGGACAAATCACACATGTCCCCCAAGGCAGTACCACAGGCGGGGGCGAACCCGGCGGACCAACAGGCCCCGGAGCCCAGGTCGGCGCCGCGGGATCGGTTCCGTGGGGTCGGCTCGGCGGGGAGGCCCCGTGGGCGTGGCTCCGCAGGCACAGCTCCGCAGGCTCAGCTCCGTGAGGTCAGCTCCGTGAGGTCAGCTCCGTGAGGTCGGCGAGGAGTTCGGAGACGGTCACCGGGTCGAGGTCGGCGAAGCGCAGCGGATAGGTGCGGCTCGGCCAGTGGTCGCCGGGATGGGCGTCGAGCCAGACGGTGTCGAGGGTCTGCTCGGGGGCCTCGTCGGGCATGCCGACGGCGATGCCGGGTTCGAGCTGGACGACGAGGTGGCGCTCGGGGGCGAGGCGCCGGTGGAACCAGCGCTCGACGCCGGCGTCCTGCGGGACGCCCCGCTCCCAGCCCCGCTTCTGGAGGCCGAGGAGCCGGCCGACGGGGACGGTGACGCCCTCGAAGCGGGTGAGCCGGGCACCCGCCGCCTCCTCTTCGGTGGCGGCGTGGATACGCCGGCCGAGCTGCGGGAAGGGCTGGGCGATCCCGTGGTCGGCGAGGACCTCGGACCAGGCGTCGATCCGGCCGGGGAAGCGCAGGGGGTGCGGGAGGGTGACGGTGGCGTCGTCGGCGACGGTCACGAGGCCGCCGCGGACGTCGACGCAGGCGCGGTCCCCGGAGATCCGGAAGGCGGTGGCGGTGCCGTCCCGTTCGGCGCTCCAGACGAGGCGGCGGGCGAGGTGCCGGACCAGGGGGTGCTCGACGAACAGCCGCCGGAACTCGGCGCCGGTCCAGGAGCGGCCGTCGACCATGGCGGCCTCCAGACGGCGGACCTGGTCGGCGGCGAGGGCGCGGACCTCCTTCTTGAGGGCGAGGTACCGCTTGCGCTCGGCCGTGGCCAGTTCCGTCTCGTCACGGGCGCCGGGCTTGGGGAGGTCCTTGAGGCGGCGGCCCTCGGCGTCGAGGACGTACGGCCCGAGGCCCTCGTCGAAGCCGACGGTGAACAGGCGGGTGCCGTAGTCGATCACGGTGCTGCCGTCGGCGTCGAGGCCGAGGTCGGGCACGAGCCGGTCGGCGAGCTGCTCGCCGGTGAGGCCGAGGCCCTCGGCCACCTCGGCGATCTTCTCCTGGGCGCGCTGCCTGAGCGCCTTGAACCGGACGCGCTGGGAGATGCCGTGGAGGTGGAGGAGCGCGGTGTCGGTGCCGATGGCGGCGAGCACGTCGAGCCCTTCGACGGCCCGCTGGTGGGCGCCCTCGCCGGGCCAGGCCCGGATGACGGGGGTGAGGGCGCGGACGGTGTCGTCGTCGCCGAACCAGCCGAGGGCGTGCAGCGTCCACGCCTCCTTGGGAGGCATGCCGACGACCCGCCACTCCTCGAACAGGCCCCAGGCGAAGCCCGCGAGCGACTCCGGCGTGCACAGCTCCCGGACCTCGGCGAGGCCGGGGTAGGGGGCGCCCGGCTTGGAGACGGCCAGCATGGTGAGCAGGTGGGCGACGGCGGTCACCGGCAGGGTGGCTCCGGTCCGCAGCCGGATCCGGGGCAGCACGCGGGGCTCGCACCACGCGGGGGCCTGCGGCATCCGGGCCGGCAGCGCGCTCACCAGCGGGTCGGTGGCGAGCAGTTCCCCGACGGCCAGGGCGGCCTCCTCGCCGTACTCCGCGGCGGCGGCGCGGACGCCGTCGGGGCCCTGGGCGGCGACGAGGGCCCGGAGGGCGCCCTCGGCGGCGGTCCGTTCGGGTCCCGCCGCGCCGACGGCGTCGGGGACGAGCAGCCGGGCCGCGTCGGTCCCGTGGCGGAGCAGCCAGGTGCGGGCGGTGCGGCCGGCGGTCTTGAGGCGGAGCAGCCAGTTCGCCATCAGCCGGGCGACCCGCACGTCGAGGTACGGCAGCAGCACCTCGGCCATGGCGGCGGGGTGGTGCGCGGCCATGCGGAGCACCGGCGGCAGGGCGGCGGCCTCGTGGGCGGCGACGAGCGGCTTGAAGACCTCGGCGCCGTCGTAGCAGTGGTCCGCGCCGTCCCAGTCGGCGAGGAAGGGGCGGACGCGGTCGGCGGGGCCGTTCACGAGGACGCCGACGGTGTGCCAGCCGTGCAGGCTCCCGTCGAGGAGCTTGTCGACCAGCGTGTCCAGGGGCTCGTACGGCTGCCAGCCGGTCACCCAGGACTCGGCGGTGGCCCACGCCCGCCGCTCCCCCTCGCGCCAGACGACCCGGGTGCCGGACGGCGCGACGGGGCCGGTGACGATCCGGGGGGCGACGGCCGCGTGCCGGACGGTCCACGGGGGCGCGGTGAGGAGGGCGGGGAGGTCGGCCGGGGCGGCGTCGTCCGCGGTGTCCTGGGCGCGGGTCAGCGGTTCGACGATCTCGGCGGCCTCCGCGGGCAGTTCGGGCAGCACGGCGAGGGCGAGCGCGCGGTGGGCGGCCACGTGCCCGGCGAGCATCCGGCGGACCAGCGGGGCCTCGGCCGTGTCCGCGCGGGCGGCGAGGGCGAGCAGCCGGAGGGCCCGGACCGGGAAGCGGCGGGCGGCCGCGGCCAGTTCGCCCCGGACGTGCTTGTCGCCGGCCCGGTCGAGGAGGGCCTGGAACGCCTCGTCGGAGGGGAGTTCGGCGAGGGCTGCGGCGAGCACCTTGAGGTCGTCGGTGCCGAGGTACGGGCGGTCGGTCTCGGCGATGAGGAAGGGCGCCATCGCGGTGCCGGCGCCGTCCGCGACGGTGGCGATGACGGCGGGGGTCCAGCCGCGCCAGCCGAGGTCGGCGCGGCCGCCGTAAGCGGCGGTCTGGCCGGCGGTGACGGAGCGGACGAGCAGGGTGCGCACCTCGTTCTGGAGGTGCTCGCGGGTCTCGGCGCGGGCCAGGCACTCGTCGGTCCAGGCGTGTTCGGTGGGCACCAGGTAGGAGACGGCGACGCGGCGGCGGGGCGTGGTCCGGTGGCGGGCGAGGGCGGCGACGGCGGCGGCGTAGGTGGCGTCGTCGGTGACGGCGAGGAGGTCGCGGACCCGGTCGAGGGCGGTGAGGGACGCCCCGCCCTCCCAGTTCCGGTGGGTCTCGACGGCACGGTCGATGCCGACGACCTCGCTGCGGTGCCCGTGGCGCGCCCAGACGCGGCGGCACTCCACGAGTTCGACGGCGGCGACGGCGGCGAAGGGCAGTCCGTGCGCGAGGGTCCAGGCATCGACGACGGCGTCCCGCTCGGCCTCCGGGGGCAGCAGGGCGGCGAGGACGGCGGCGCCGACGGGGTCGGGGCTGCCGGCGTCGTGGGCGCGGGCGGCGGAGACGAGGTCGGCGTCGCTGCGCGGGGCGTCGAGGGGGCGGTCCACCTCGGCGGCGAAGCGGGAGCGCCATGCGGCGAGCCGGGCGGGTGCCCCCGCGTCGGGCCCGGCGACCGGGACGGGGGTGCCGCCGCGGCGCGGGCGGAGATTCCGCTTCCACGCCTCGGGCAGCACGAAGGCGGACTCGTCGGGACGCGCCGCGGGAGCCTCGCTCACCTGTTCCAGGGGGACTCGGGCGGCGGCCGCGCCCGCGGGGACGGGCACGGCGGGCGCCGGGGCGGCGGCGGTGGCGGCGCCGGTGGCGACGTACCCCTTGCGCTCCTTCTCGCCGACCGCCTTCACCAGGTACGCCTCGGCCTGCCCGGGGGTGTCGAACTCCTTGACGCGGGTCTGGCCGACGGTGCCGGTCCGCCCGAACCGGACGGTCACCGAGGCGCCTTCGGCTCCGGCCTCCCAGAACTTGCCCGCGCCGTCCCCGGCGTGCTCCCAGCGGCGCACGGCCCCTCCCGCATGTACTCGTCCGATTCGGTGCTCCGCACAGTAGCGGGGGCCGCCGACACCTCCCGAAATCCCTCCGTTTCCGGGGGTCCTGGACACCGGCCGCGCGGCCTGGTTAGGTTAGCCTTACCTAAAATTCGATCGAGGAGTGTCCCCGTGAGCGCCGCCCCCTCCCCCGCCCTGCCCCAGCAGACCGCCGCGGAACAGGTCCGCTCCGTCCTGGCCCGGGCCCTCTCCCTCTCGCTCACCCTCGACGGACGGACCTACGACCTCCTCGGCGCGCACACCGTCGGCGCACGCGGCCGGATCACCCTCCACCCACCGGCCGACACCCCGCTCTCCGCCCACCTCGCCCTCGACCCGGCCGGCGCGTCCGACGCCCGGATCGACCTCACCGACATCGCCCCCACGGCGCTGCGCGACCGGGTCCGCGCCCGCGTCACCCTCACCGGCCGGCTCGTCCCCGCCACGCCCGGCGACCCCGGCCCGCTCCGCCTCGACCCCGCCCGGATCGTGCTCCGCACCGGCACCGGGACGGAGGAGGTCGCCCCCGGCGCGTACGCGCTCGCCGCCCCCGACCCGCTCGCCCTGGAGGAGGCCGCGCTCCTCACCCACCTCGCCGACGCCCACGCCGACCTCGTCTCCGAGCTGGTCGTCCTCGCCGGCTCCCGCCTCCCCCACGGCGTCGTCCGCGCCCTGCCGCTCGCCATGGACCGGCACGCCGTGTCGCTGCGCTGCGAGTACGGCGAGGGCCACTGCGACCTCCGCCTCCTCTTCCCCGGCGAGGCCCGCGACGCCGCGGCGGCCGGCGACATGGTCCGCCGGCTGCTCACCGCCCCGCGCTGCGCCCACCACCACTGACCGCTCCGCGACCGACCGCTCCGCCGCAGGCCGCCCGCCGGAGAGCACCCCACCGCCCAGCACCCAGCCGGGGCCCTCTCCACCGGAGACCGGGAACGGGAACGGGAAGGAGAGCGGGAGCGGGAAACCGCACACGTGCGCGGGGCGTCCCCTCCCGCATGGACCGGATCACCCACGCACTCCGCCAGCTCTGGCGCTTCGCGCTCCTGGAGGCGCGCTGCTGCGCCTTCGCCGTCGCGCTCGTCGGCGGCATCGCGGTCTCGACGCTCCTGCCCGACCTGCCCGTCGCCCGCTACGACCTGCTCCTCGGCTACGGCATCGCGCTCACCGTCCTGGCCTGGCGGCTCGGCTGGGACACCGGGCGCGACGTCGCGGTCATCGCCGTCTGCCACCTGATCGGCCTGTTCTTCGAGCTGGTCAAGGTCCGCATGGGCTCCTGGAGCTACCCGGAGGACGCGGTCACCAAGTTCGGCGGCGTCCCCCTCTACGGCGGCTTCCTGTACGCGGCGGTCGGCAGCTACGTCTGCCGCGCCTGGCGCCTGTTCGACCTGCGCCTGACCGGCTACCGGCCCCGGGCCATGGCGGTCCTCGCCGGGGCTGTCTACCTCAACTTCTTCAGCCACCACTGGCTGCCCGACGCCCGCTGGGTCCTCGCCGCGCTGCTGCTCCTCGCCACCGCCGGCACCTGGGTCCGCTTCCGCGTCGGGACGCGGGACCACCGGATGCCGCTGGCCCTGTCCTTCGTCCTCATCGGCTTCTTCCTCTGGGTCGCCGAGAACGCCGCGACCTACGTCGGCGCCTGGAGCTACCCCGACCAGCTGGACGGCTGGCGGCCCGTCTCGATCGCCAAGTTCGGCGCCTGGGCCCTCCTCATCACCGTCACCTTCGTCCTGGCCTACGGCAGGGGTTCCTCGCCGCGGCGGATCCCGAGGGTGGCGAGCAGGTCCTCGTGGAGTTCCATCCAGACGGTGTGGCAGGAGTCGGCGCGCGGACGGTCGACCCAGGAGAGTTCGCCGCGGCGGACGCGCGCGAGGGCGGTGGTGAAGCGGTCGCCGTAGCCGGCGAAGCGGGGCAGGCGGGCGCCCAGTTCGGCGGAGAGGGTGTCGATGACGCCTCCGAGGACGGTCAGTTCGTCGAGGACCCGGGCGTCCCAGGCCGCGTCGCCGTGGGTGTTCACGGCGAGCCTGCCGGTCCCGTCGGGCCGCAGCTGCCAGTCGGTGCAGGCGGTCAGGCAGCGGGCGTTGTACGCGAGGAAGGTCTCGTACCGCTCGCGGACGAACGGCCCGAGCCCCGACGCGGCCAGCTCCTCGGCGAGCAGCCGCTCGCCCTCCGCCCGCCCCCGGTCGGTCAGGCTCCAGCCGGAGGTGCCGGCGAAGGAGCTCCGCGTCACCCGGCCGTACGCCTGGAGGTCGAGCAGCAGCTCTCCGACGGCCTCCGCGTCGAGCCCGAAGCGCTCGGCGGCCTCCGCCCCGGTGGTCATGCCCTGCAGCCGTACGGCGTGCAGGACGAGCAGTTCGGGGGCGGAGGGGTTCGAGGACTTCACCATGGGCCAGAGCTTAGGCAACCCGGCGGGCGGGCGGGGCGTCCTCTCCGGCAGGAAGCCGCTCCTATCCGAGGACACGTCATGAGCGACAAGGCCCGCGCCCTCTTCGACGCGCTCGATCTCGACCACGACGGGACGCTGACGCGCGTCGAGGTCATCGTGGCCCTCCGGGAGAAGGGGCCCACCCTGGCCGCGCGCGGGGTGATCCCCTTCTGGGGCGTGGGGGGCGACGACGCGTCCGCCGCCCTCTTCGACGCCGCCGACCAGAACGGCGACCGCGTCCTCAGTTTCGAGGAGTTCGCCGCCGTCGTGGACCGGCGCTTCGGGTGGTGACTCCCCGCGAGCGCTGCCTTGAGTGATTCCGTCGATATTTTGCGGCGATTAGGGGCGTACCCCACGGTCCGGACGACGGAGGGGCCCTCACCCCGGGCGGCGGAAGGAACTCGCGGCCCGGGGGGGCGAGGCGGTACGGGCTCCGCTACGCGCGGGCCGCCGGCGGGGCGGTCGAGCCGCGCACCACGAGCTCGGGCTCGAAGAGCAGCTCGCCCGGGTGCGAGTGGACGCCCTGGATCTGGGCGCAGAGCAGCTCGACGGCGGCCCGGCCCATGGCCTCGATGGGCTGGCGGACGGTGGAGAGCGGCGGCTCCGTGCAGTTCATGAACGCCGAGTCGTCGAAGCCGACCACCGAGACGTCGCCGGGGACGGAGAGCCCGCGCCGGCGGGCGGCCCTGATGGCGCCGAGGGCGAGCGGGTCGCTGGCGCAGACGATGCCGGTGACGCCCTGTTCGAGCAGGCGGTTGGCGGCGGCCTGGCCGCCTTCGAGGGAGAAGATCGAGCGGGCGACGTACTCGTCGGCGAGGGGGGTGCCGGCCGCCTCGGCGGCGGCGTGGGCGGCCTGGAGCTTGCGGCGGGAGGGCACGTGGTCGGTCGGCCCGAGCAGCAGCCCGATCCGCTCGTGGCCGAGCGAGGCGAGGTGGCGCCAGGCCTGCTCGACGGCGACGGCGTCGTCGCAGGAGACGCAGGGGAAGTCGAGGCCCTCGATGGAGGCGTTGATGAGGACGACCGGGATGTTGCGCTCGGCCAGCTGGTGGTAGTGGTCGTGCGGGGCGTCGGCCTGCGCGAAGAGGCCGCCGGCGAAGACCACGCCGGAGACCTGCTGCTGGAGGAGGAGGTCCACGTAGTCGGCCTCGGAGACGCCGCCCTTGGTCTGGGTGCAGAGCACGGGGGTGAGCCCCTGCTGGGCGAGCGCGCCTCCGATGACCTCGGCGAAGGCGGGGAAGATGGGGTTCTGCAGCTCCGGCAGGACGAGTCCGACGAGCCGGGCGCGCTCACCCCTGAGCTGGGTGGGCCGCTCGTAGCCGAGCACGTCCAGCGCCGTCAGCACGGACTGCCGGGTCGCCTCGGAGACTCCGGGCTTGCCGTTGAGGACCCGGCTCACCGTCGCCTCGCTGACCCCCACCTTCTTCGCCACCTGAGCAAGTCGTCGCGTCATGCGCGCAAGACTAGCGCAGCTTCCGCAAGAGAATGACGATTCTTTGCGGTTCCCGCGCAAACCGGAGAACCGGCACGGGTGGAGCCGATCCGGGGCGCGACACCGGAGGAAGGCCCCACGGGGACACGGATGGGTAACGGACGGGCCGGGCGGGATCCCACGCCTTGTCAGTGCAATTTCACATTACTATGTTACGGGTCACATTCCGGCCGCTCCGGCCGCCCGACCCCTCTCCCGCTCTCCTCGGAGTGACCCATGAACAAGCGCACCCGCACCCTGGCCATCGCCCTGGTGTCGGCCCTCTCCCTCGGCCTCGCGGCCTGCTCCACCGGCCCGTCCGGCGGCAGGAAGGGCGGCGGCCCCGACGGGAAGAACCCCGCCGCCGCCAACGCCGGAGCCGTCCTCGGCGGCACCCCGCAGAAGGGCGGCACCCTCACCGTCCTGTCCAACCAGGACTTCACCCACCTCGACCCGGCCCGCAACTGGGTCATGCCCGACATGGACTTCGGCACCCGGCTGCTCTACCGCACCCTCGTCACCTACCGGGCCGCCCCCGGCGCCGACGGCAGCGAACTGGTCCCCGACCTCGCCGAGGACCTCGGCACCCCCTCGAACGGCGCCAAGACCTGGACCTTCCGCCTCAAGCCCGGCCTGAAGTACGAGGACGGCACCCCCGTCACCGCCCAGGACGTCAAGCACAACGTCGAACGCTCCTTCTCCCCCGACCTCCCCGGCGGCCCCGACTACGCGGCCCGCTACCTCGCCGGGGCCGAGGGCTACCAGGGCCCCGCCCAGGGCGGCCACCTCGACTCGGTGAAGACCCCGGACGCCCGCACGATCGTCTTCGAACTCCGCAAGCCCTTCGCCGAGTTCCCCTTCGCCGCCACCCTGCCGACCTTCGCCCCGGTACCGCCGAAGCAGGACAAGGGCGCCCAGTACGACAACCGCCCGTTCTCCTCGGGGCCGTACAAGATCGAGAGCTACGCCCGGGACAAGCGGATGGTCCTGGTCCGCAACACCCACTGGGATCCCGCGACCGACTCCGTCCGCAAGGCCTACCCGGACCGGATCGTCGTCACCATGGGCCTCAAGGGCAACCAGATCGACGACCGCCTCATCGCCTCCTCCGGCGGCGACGCCTCCGCCGTCTCCTGGGCCCAGCTCCGCCCCGAGTCCCTCTCCAAGGTGCTCACCCGGGCCGATGTCAGGGCCCGGCTGCTCGCCGAGTCCAGCAGCTGTACCGAGATGCTCCAGATGCACACCGGACGCGCCCCCTTCGACGACGTGAGGGTCCGCCGGGCCGTGCAGTGGGCCCTCGACCGGGAGGCGATCGTCACCGCCGCCGGCGGCCCGGCCGTCACCGACGCCGCCGGCGCCGCCATGCCGGGCTCCCTCTTCACCGGCGGCAAGCAGCCCGACACCCTGAGGATCCCGCTCTCCGGCGACCCCGAGAAGGCCAGGCAGCTGCTCGCGGAAGCCGGCAAGGCCGACGGATTCTCCACCCGCCTCACCGTCTCCAGCGGCGACAAGGCCATCGGCGAGGCCGTCCAGCAGTCGCTCGGGAAGGCCGGCATCAAGGTGACCATCGAGACCGTCGACCCGTCCGCCTTCTACGACACCATCGGCGACACCAGGAACCGCACCGACCTCGTCTACACCGGCTGGTGCCCCGACTTCCCCTCCGGCACCACCTTCCTCCCCTTCGTCTTCGACGGCCGCTTCATCAAGGAGAAGGGCAACTCCGGCAACCACTCCCTCTTCAAGGACGACGCCACCATGAAGCGGATGGACGAGATCGCCGCCATGACCGACGGCGCCGCGGCCAACAAGGCGTGGCAGGAGCTCGACGGACGGATCCTCGCCCAGGCCCCCGTCGCCCCCGCCGCCACCAAGCGCCGCTCGCTCCTCGTCGGCACCAACGTCGCCGGTGCCTACGGCCACACCTCCTGGAGCGGACAGATCGACTACGCCACCGTCGGCCTCAAGGACCCGTCCAAGAGCGCGAACTGAAGGACGCCCCTCCCATGACCACGACCACCACCCCGCCCCCGGTGCACGGGGGCGGCGGGGCCTGGCGGGCGGTCCGCGCGGAACTGCGCCGCCGCACCTCCCTCAAGGTCTCCCTCGCCGTCGTCGCCCTCTTCGCCCTGATGACCGCGGCCGCCCCGCTGATCGCCCCGCTGGGCGGCTGGGGCCCGGAGGAGTTCGACAAGACCGCCGTCGACCCCTACCTCGGCGGACTGCCCGTCGGACCGCTCGGCGGGGTCTCCGCCGAGCACTGGCTCGGCGTCGAACCCATCACCGGCCGGGACCTGTTCGCCCGGGTCGTGCACGGCGCCCAGGTGTCGCTGCTCATCGCCTTCGCCGCCACCGCGATCGTCGTGCTGGCGGGGGTGACCGCCGGCATCGCCGCCGGCTACTTCGGCGGCCGCACCGACACCGTGCTGTCCCGGCTGATGGACCTCACGATGTCCTTCCCCTCCCTCATCTTCATGATCGCGATGATGTCGGTGGCCCGGGACGTCGACCGGACCCTGCTGATGGTCCTCGTCATCGGCCTCTTCGGCTGGCCCGGCGTCGCCCGGGTCGTCCGCGGCCAGACCCTCTCCCTCAAGCACCGCGAGTACGTCGACGCGGCCCGCGTCGGCGGTGCCGGCCCCTGGCGGATCCTCGCCCGCGACATCCTCCCGGGCGTCGCGGGGCCGGTCATCGCGTACACCACGCTGATGGTCCCCGGCATGATCGCCACCGAGGCGGCGCTCAGCTACCTCGGCGTCGGGGTCCGCCCGCCGACCCCCTCCTGGGGCCAGATGATCGCCGAGAGCGTCGCGTACTACGACACGGACCCCCTGTACTTCCTCGTCCCGAGCCTCTGCCTCTTCCTCACCGTCCTCGCCTTCACCCTCCTCGGCGACGCGCTGCGCGACGTCCTCGACCCCCGGGGGAGCCGCACGTGATCCTCTACCTCGGCCGCCGGCTCCTCGGGGTGCTCGGCGTCCTCCTCGCCATCGCCGCAGTCACCTTCACCATCTTCTACGTCCTGCCCTCCGACCCGGCCGCCGCCGCCTGCGGCAAGGCGTGCAGCGACGAACGCCTGGAGGCGATCCGCGCGAACATGGGCCTGGACGCCCCCGTCTGGCGCCAGTTCGCGGACTTCGTCACCGGCGTCTTCACCGGCCGCACCGTGGGCACCGGCCAGTACGCCCTGCACTGCGACTTCCCCTGCCTCGGCTACTCCTACGAGAACAGCGAGGGCGTCTGGGACCTGCTCGTCGACCGGCTGCCCGTCTCCGCCTCGCTCGCCGCCGGCGCCGCCGTGCTGTGGCTGGCCCTCGGCCTGACCGCGGGCGTGACGGCCGCCCTCCGCAAGGACACCCTGACCGACCGGGCCCTCATGGTCGGCGCGGTCGCCGCCGCCTCCCTGCCGGTCTACTTCACCTCCGTCCTGCTCATCTACGGGCTGATCCGGCTCACCGGCCTGCTGCCCTACCCGCAGTACGTGCCCCTCACCTCCGACCCCCTGTCCTGGGCCTCCAACCTGCTGCTGCCCTGGCTGGCCCTCGCGGTCCTGTACGCCGCCATGTACGCCCGGCAGAGCCGCGGCGCGATGATCGAGTCCATGGCGGAGCCGTACATCCGCACCGCCCGCGCCAAGGGACTGCCGCGCCGCACGGTCGTCGTCAAGCACGGGCTGCGGGCCGGCATGACCCCGGTCCTCACCCTCTTCGGCATGGACCTCGGCGGGCTCCTCGCCGGCGCCGTCATCACCGAGTCCCTCTTCGGGCTCCCCGGCGTCGGACGCCTCTTCTACGGCGCCCTCACCACCGGCGACCAGCCCGTCATCCTCGGCGTGACGCTCCTCGCCGCCACCTTCATCGTCGTCGCCAACCTGGCCGTCGACCTGCTGTACGCCGTCGTCGACCCGCGAGTGAGGTACTGATGGCCGACACCGCCCCGCTCCTGACGGTCCGGGACCTCGGCGTCACCTTCCCGACCCCGCGCGGCCCCGTCCGGGCCGTGGACTCCCTCTCCTTCACCGTGCCGCACGGCCGCACCCTCGGCATCGTCGGCGAGTCCGGCTCCGGCAAGTCCGTGACCTCGCTCGCCCTCATGGGCCTGCACACCGGCGCCGAGGTCACCGGCTCCGTCGCCCTCGACGGACGCGAACTCGTCGGCCTCCCCGACCGGGAGCTGAACCGGCTCCGCGGCCGGCGGATGGCGATGGTCTTCCAGGACCCGCTCTCCAGCCTCCACCCGTACTACACGGTCGGCGAGCAGATCGCCGAACACCACCGCGTCCACTTCGGCAGCCGCGGGGCCGCCGCCCGCGCCCGCGCCGTCGAGGCGCTCGCCGAGGTCGGCATCCCGGAGCCGAAACGCCGGGCGGGCGAGTACCCCCACCAGTTCTCCGGCGGCATGCGCCAGCGGGTCATGATCGCGATGGCGCTGGTCTGCGAGCCGGACCTGCTCATCGCCGACGAGCCGACCACCGCCCTCGACGTCACCGTGCAGGCCCAGATCCTCGACCTGCTCGCCCGGCTCCAGCGGGAACGCCGGCTCTCCGTCGTCCTGATCACCCACGACCTGGGCGTGGTGGCCCGGGTCGCCCACGAGGTGCTCGTCATGTACGGCGGCCGGGCCGTCGAACAGGCCCCGGTGGACGCCCTGTTCGCCGCCCCCGCGCACCCGTACACCCGCGGGCTGCTCGACTCGCTGCCCCGGCTCGACGACCCCGACGACGTACCGCTGCGCGCCATCCCCGGCAGTCCCCCGTCCCTCCTCGACCCGGCGCCCGGCTGCGCCTTCGCACCGCGCTGCGCCCGCGCGGCGGCCGGCACGCCCCGGGAGCGGGACCGCTGTGCCGGCGAGCGGCCGATGCTCGGCGGCCCCGAAGGACACACCGCCGCCTGCCACTTCGCGGCCTTCCCGGCCTTTCCCGCGTACGAAGGGGTCGCCCCGTGACCACGTCCACCCCGCCCGCCACGGACCCGGCGCCGCCGCTGCTGCGCGTGCGGGACCTCGCCATGACCTTCCCCGGCCGCCGCCGCTCCTCGCCCGTGCGGGCCGTCGACGGCGTCGGCTTCGACCTGGCGGCCGGCGAAACCCTCGGCCTGGTCGGCGAGTCCGGCTGCGGCAAGTCGACCACCGGCCGGATGGTCGTCCGGCTCCTGGAGCCGACCGCCGGCTCCGTCGAGTACGACGGACAGCCCATCGCCCACCTCTCGCAGCGGGCCATGAAACCCCTCCGCCGCGAGATCCAGATGGTCTTCCAGGACCCGCACTCCTCCCTCAACCCCCGCCAGTCCGTGGCCCGGATCATCGCCGACCCGCTGCTGGTGCAGGGCACTCCGGCCGAGGAGGCCCGGAAGCGGGCGCTGGAGCTGATGGAGCTGGTCGGGCTCATCCCCGAACACGCCGACCGCCGCCCGCACGAGTTCTCCGGCGGCCAGGCGCAGCGCATCGGCATCGCCCGCGCGCTCGCCACCGGCCCCCGGCTCGTCGTGGCCGACGAGCCCGTGTCGGCGCTCGACGTCTCCGTCCAGGCGCAGATCGTCAACCTGATGGAGCGGCTCCAGGACGAACTCGGCCTCGCCTACCTGTTCATCGCCCACGACCTGTCCGTGGTGAAGCGGGTCTGCGACCGCGTCGCCGTCATGTACCTGGGCCGGATCGTCGAGATCGGCGCCAAGGACCGGGTGTACGGGGCCCCCGCCCACCCCTACACCCGGGCGCTGCTCTCCGCCGTGCCGCTGCCGGACCCGGCGGCCGAACGGGCCCGGGAGCGCATCACCCTCCTCGGCGACCCGCCGAGCCCCGCCGCTCCCCCGCCGGGCTGCACCTTCCACCCGCGCTGTCCGAAGGCCCGGGCCGTCTGCCGCACCGAGGCGCCGGCCCTGCGTCCGCTCGCGGCGGACGAACCCCGGGAGGTGGCCTGCCACTTCCCGGAGCAGCCCTGACGGGGAGGAAGGCCGGGGGCCTCGGGGACCCGCCCGTCCAGAGGGGTGGCCCGGGGAGGGCCGCCCCGAGGGGCGCCTGCCAACGGGCCGGGTCGAGGGGCGCGGGCGCCGGTCGCCGGTCGCCGTCGCCACGGCCCGGCCGACCGCCGGCGGGGCCCCTCGGCCGGGTCGCGACCCGTGGTCCGCCCGCCGGGAGGCCCCACCCGCCTGTGAGCCGCGTCACACCTTAAGGGTCGTTTAAGGAGCAAGGCCTCGAAGGTCACCATTTACGGGGCATCGCCCGCAGTTGACGCTCTCTTTGACCGGCGATCAAAATCTGCGTGGATTCGCCACCCCTCCACGGCTTCTCCGCATCCCTCACGGTTTCCCCTCCCCTGGAGCCCTCGATGCGCCACAGGACTGCCCTGACCACAGCAGTCACGCCGGTCACCCCCGAACCCTCCGGACCTCCCGGGCCCGCCGGACGCCCCCACCCCGTCTTCGGCCAGGTCGCGGCGGGCGCTCCCGGCGGTCCAGGGGCGCGCGAGCAGGATCTCGAACTCTTCGACGACACAAGGCCGTTGCCCGTCGTCCCGGCGGCGCCCCGCGGGCGCGGCGGCCGGCACGCGCCCGCCCCGCGGCGGCGGCGCGCACTCCCGCTCCCCCCGCTGCTGATGGGACTGCTGGCGGCCGGGGTCGGCGCGGCCCTGCCGGTCTACCTCGCCGCGCGGCCGGGCTCGCCCGCCCCGGCTCCCTCCGCCCTCACGATGCCGGACCTGCCCCTCCCGCCCGCCCCGGTGCCGGCCCCCGCCGGGCCGACCGAGGAGCCGTCCCGCACCCCCTCGGCGCGGCCGACCCCGACACCGTCGCCGGAGCCGACCCCGGCCCGCACGGCTCCGACCCGTACGACTCCGGCGACCGCGACGGCGACCCGGTCCGCCCCGACCACCGCCCCACCCGTGGCGCCGCCTCCCACGAGGCGGGCCGTCACCGCTCCCCCTCCGGAGCCGCCGGCCTCCTCCCCGCCGCCGACCCGTGGGCACGGCCGCCCGTCCTCCGGGCCGGACGGACCGCGCATCGGCAGCAGCGGCCCCGAGGTGGTGGAGGTCCAGGACGCACTCCAGCGGCTCGGCCTCTACCGGGGGCCGCTCGACGGCGTCTTCGGGGAGGCGCTGGAGACGGCCGTGATCCGGTTCCAGTGGTCCGTGCGGGTCTTCGAACGTCCGGGCGTGTGCGGTCCGCTGACGCTCGCCGCGCTGCGGGAGGCGGTCTCCTGACCGTCCGCCCGCCGGGTCTCAGACGTCCTGGACGCGCCGGAAGGGCCGCTCGGCCTCCAGGGCGAACGCGGCCTCCAGGAGGGTGCGTTCGCTGCCGGGGCGCCCGGAGAGGAGGATGCCGACCGGCAGGCCCTCGGCGGTCGTGTGCGCGCTGGGCAGGGAGATCGACGGGGTGCCCACGACGTTGTCGATCGGGGTGTAGGCCACGTACCCGAGGATCCGCTCGACCAGCACGGCGTACGGGACGGTGGGGCTGAGGTACCCGATCGGGGGCGCGGTGTGGGCGAGGACCGGGGTGAGGACGAGGTCGAGACCGCGCAGGGCCGCCGCGTACGCCTCCCTGGTCCGCCGCAGCCGGCGCAGCACGCCCGGGGTGTCCCGCCACCGCTTCACGTACTCCTCGCGCAGTCCGCGGCTCAGCCCGTCCATGCGGTGCCGGTCGAAGTCCCGTCCCAGGCCGCGGCCGGTGACCCCGAGGAGGAAGGAGAGCATGCCCCAGTAGGTGAGGAAGTCCCCGGTGAAACGGGGGTCGAGGTCCATGCCCACCGGTTCGACGGTGTGGCCGAGGGAGCGGAGGGTGGCGGCCGTCCCGGTGACGGCGGCGCGGGTGTCGTCGTCGCAGGCGACGCCGTTGGGCGAGTCGAGCAGGAAGCCGATGCGCAGCCGCCGGTCGGACGGGCCCTCGACGAGGCCGACCGGCGGCAGCTTGGGGCTGCGCCGGTAGCGTTCGGCGGCGGCGAGGAAGGCGGCGGAGTCGCGGACGGTCCGGGTGACGACGCCGTCGGTGACGATGTCGACCGGCAGCCGGCGGCTCTGGTCGTTGCCGACGACCCGGCCCCGGGTGGGCTTGAGGCCGACGAGGCCGCAGCAGGCGGCGGGGATCCGGATGGAGCCGCCGCCGTCGTTGGCGTGGGCGAGCGGTACGGCTCCGGCGGCGACGAGCGCGGCGGCGCCGCCGGAGGAGCCGCCCGCGGAGCGGCCGGTGTGCCACGGGTTGCGTACCGGCTCCCCGGTCTCGTACTCGGTGGCCGGGCTGAAGCCGAACTCGGGCAGCCGGGTCTTGCCGAGGACGGTGACGCCGGTGCTGAGGAACTGGCGCACGAAGGGCGCGTGCCGGCGGGCCGGGCGGGGGGTGAAGGCGGCGCTGCCGTGGCCGGTGGGCAGGCCCGCGTAGTCGGTGTTGTCCTTGATCAGGGTGGGGACGCCCGCGAAGACCCCGCCGGTGCCGCCACGGAGCTCCGGCGGGTCCAGCGGGGTCTGCACCGCGTTCAGTTCGGCGACCGCCCGCAGGCGGGCGGCCGCGTCCCGGGCCGCCTCGGCGGGGCTCACCTCGCGCCGCCGGATCGCCTCCGCGAGTCCGACGGCGTCGTGTTCCCCGAGGGAGTCGTCCCCGAAGGCGTGCACCGTGTTCCGCTTCTCGTCGCTCACCGCTGCCTCAGCCCCCGGCGTCGTGGATGGTTGCCGCCATCATGACGTACCCACGGGTAACACGCGAGGGCCGGGCGGGCGCGGCGCGGGGCTAACGGCCCTGGAGGCGCTTGACGTTGTCGCCGAAGGTCCAGTTCTTCGAGCCGTCCCAGTTCGCCGACCAGGTCATCAGCCCCTTGAGCTTGCCCCCGTAGTGGTTCCACGCCTGGGTCACGAGGGAGGGCGCCATGTAGCCGCCGCCGGCGCCCGGCTGGGCGGGCAGGCCGGGGACCTGCTTGTCGTAGGGGACGCGGATCGTGGTGCCCTGGACGACGAGGCCGCGGTCGAGGCAGTCGGTCTGGGCGGTGAAGCCTGCGACGGTGCCGGCGGAGTAGGAGTCGCCGGAACAGCCGTACATGCTGCCGTTGTAGTACTGCATGTTCAGCCACCACAGGCGGCCGTTGTCGGCGTACTTCTTGACGATCGGGAGGTACGCGCCCCAGATCGAGCCGTACGCGACGCTGCCGCCGGTGACGTAGGCCGTCTCGGGCGCCATCGTCAGGCCGAAGCCGGCGGGCATCCGGGCGAGGACGCCGTCGATGATGCGGACGAGGTTGGCCTGGGAGGCGGAGAGGGTGCCGATGCTGCCGCTGCCGACGAGACCGGTCTCGATGTCGATGTCGATGCCGTCGAAGTTGTACCGCTGGAGGATCGGCACGATCGTCTCGACGAAGCGGTCGGCGACCGCCCGCGAGCTGAGGTCGATCCCGGCGGCGGCCCCACCGATGGACATCAGGATGGTGGCGCCCGCGGCCTTGGCCCGGCACATCTCGGCCGGGGTGGCGACCTTGACGGTGCTGTCCATGCCGTCCTCCCACAGCACCGTGCCGTCCGAGCGGATCACGGGGAAGGCGGCGTTGATGACGTTGTACCCGTGCGCGGCGAACCGGGGGTCGTCGATCGGCGCCCAGCCGAAGGGCGGGTGGACGCCGTTGACGGCGCCGTCCCAGTTCTCCCAGTAGCCCTGGAGCACCTTCCCGGCGGGACGGGGCTTGAGGGCGCAGGTGTCGGCCGCCGCCGACGTGGTGCCGGCCGGGCCGGCGACGGCCTGCGCGGGAGCGGCGGCGACGGTGACGACGGAGGCGAGCAGGGCGGCGAGACCCGCTCCGAGGGCGCGGGTGATCCGTGAGCCTGGCATGCGGTGCTCCTTGGGACGTGGGGGGTCGGTCCGGGGCGTGGCGCGCGCTCCAGCAGACCGTAGATTGGTCCAGACCTACCGTCAACCACCCTTGCGGACAAGCCCGTTGAGGCCGGGAGGAAGAGGGGTTGCCGCCTCCGGAGTCGGGCGCGGCCCGAGCGGTCACGACACCGCCCCCGTACACCTGACGCCACCTCGACGCCACCCTGACGCCACCCCTACCGCCCCTGACGCCACCCCGGCAGCCCCGCGCCGCCTCACGGCGTGACGACGCCCCTCCGATCACCCTGACCTGGGACAGCACCCTGGCGTCGCGCGGCACCGCTTGGCGCCACACGGCGCCACACGGCGCCATCAGTGACGCCATCCGGTGCCATTCGGCACCCCTTGGCGCCACAAGGGGTTGCACATGGCGCCATCGTGGTGCCATGATGGCGTCATGGACCTCACCCCGTATGTCGACAGCCTCCGCCGCGAACTCGCGGTGGCCGCCGAAGCCGGTGGCGACGCGGCACGCGAACTGGCCGAGCGACTGACGGCTCCGCTGGATTCGGCCGCCCGCCTGACCATGCTCCACGTGCTCTCCGCGGCCACGGACGAGATCACCCGCGAGCTCGCCCCCGGTTCGGTCGACGTACGGCTCCGGGGCCTCGACCCCGACTTCGTGGTCACGCGACCGCCCTCCGACAGCGGCACGTCCCCCGCGGAGCCGGCGGCGCCCCCCGAGCCGCCGGCGGCCCCCGCAGCCCCCGAGGGGGACGAGGGCGCGGTCGCCCGGGTGAACCTGCGGCTGCCGGCGCACCTCAAGGCGCGGGCCGAGGAGGCCGCCGCACGCGAGGGCCTGTCGGTCAACGCCTGGCTGGTCCGGGCCGTGTCCTCGGCGGTCGACGGCGGCACCCGGCCGCGTACGGCGGAGAAGCCCCGGACCGTCGGACAGAGCATCACGGGCTGGGTGCGGTAACCCACCGCCCACCCGGCACACCCCCTAAGCACCACCCCTCCATACGCCTCCGACGCACGACCCCGCACCACTTCACCCCCACCACGTCCCACCAGCGGGGACGTTCACGAGACCCAAGAGGACGGGACAGCCATGCCTTCTTTCGACACTCCCGCAGCGATCTCGGTCACGGCCCGCGTGGAGGCCGGCTCCATCCAGTTCGTCGCCGGCGAGCGCACGGACACGGTCGTCGAGGTCGCCCCGCGCAACCCGAAGAAGGACCTGGACGTGCGGACGGGCGAGCAGACCGAGGTCGCGTACGCGAACGGCACGCTCACCGTGCGGACGCCCAAGTCGAACCTCTTCGGCCGCACCGGCGTCGTCGACGTGACGGTGGAACTGCCGACGGGCTCGCGGATCGAACTCGACGGCGCCTGGACCCAGGTCCTCGGCGAGGGCCGCCTCGGCGAGGTCCGCGTGAAGACCTCGTCCGGCGACGCCCGCTTCGACACCACCGGCCCGCTGCGCCTCACGGCCTCGCACGGCTCCATCTCCGTGGACCGCGTCGAGGGCCCGGCCGAGATCACCACCAGCTCCGGCAGCCTGCGGGCCGGCCTGATCGACGGTCCCGCCGTCCTGAAGAACTCGCACGGCACCACGACGGTCGCCGCCGTCACCGGCGAGCTCCGCGTCAGCGGGGCGCACGGCGACATCACGGTCGACCGCGCCGAGGACTCGGTCACCGCCACCACCGCGCACGGCACCATCCGCATCGGGGAGGCCTCCCGCGGCACCGTCCAGGTGGAGACGAGCTACGGCGCCATCGACGTCGGCGTCCGCGAGGGCACCGCCGCCTGGCTCGACGCCGTCTCGGGCTCCGGCCAGGTGCGCAACGGCCTCACCGCCTCCGACGCCCCGCAGGAGTCCGAGGAGACCGTCACGGTCCGCGCCCGCACCCGCCACGGCAACATCGACATCCGCCGCGCCCGCGTCTGACCCCGCCCCCCCCCGGGGCCCGCCCGCCCGGGCCCCGCCCCTCCCCCACGACAAGCACCCCTCCCTCCTCCCCTCCCGCCTCCTTCCTCCCTCCTGTCCTTCCCGCCTCGTCCTTCGATCGGAGGCCTCCATGCCTTCTTCTGTCATGCCCATGCCATTCCCGACGCCCGGTCAGGGCGGCGGCCCGCCCGTCCCGGCCGCCATCACCGCCACCGGTCTGCGCAAGTCGTACGGCGACAAGGTCGTCCTCGACGGTGTCGACCTCCACATCCCGGCCGGCTCCGTCTTCGCGCTGCTCGGTCCCAACGGCGCCGGCAAGACCACCGCCGTGAAGATCCTCTCCACCCTCGTCACCCCCGACGCCGGACGCGCCCGCGTCGCCGGCCACGACCTCGCCACCGAAGCCCACGCCGTCCGCGCCGCGATCGGCGTCACCGGACAGTTCTCCGCCGTCGACGGCCTGA